>JAGRJX010000372.1 GCA_020442545.1 Lysobacterales bacterium | reverse complement strand
CCCGCCGCTTCGGCCAGCTCGCCGTAGCTGGCCTGCAGGTCGCCGGCGCTGGCCACGCCGTTGGCCATGCTGATCGTCTTCGCTGCCACGCCAAAGCGCGCTGCCGCTGCCTGCTGCAGCATGGCCCGCGCCGCGGCACCCGCCTGGCGGTAGCGCTGGAACTCCGACGCAGTGCTGGTTGAACCGCCGGTGGCCATGGTGCCAAAGCCGGTGTGGGCATAGCGCTGGTCGGCAGGCGCATGTTCGACCGCGATGCGCGTCCAGTCGGCATCGAGCTCCTCGGCAATCAGCATCGGCAGCGTGGTCCACACGCCCTGTCCCATCTCCGAATGCGCCAGCACCACGCGGATCGTGTTGTCCGCACCGATCCGCAGGAAGGCATTGGGGGTGAATTCGCCGCCGGCCATGACATCGGCCGCAGCGGCAAAGCGGTTGGCGCCGGGCACCAGGAAGCCGATCACCAGGCCGCCGCCCAGCGTGGCGCTGCCCTTGAGGAAATTGCGGCGACTGAGGCTGGTCGCGCCGTGCTTGGATACATTCGTCTTGGTCGGAGCGTTCACGTGGATCTCCCGGAATTCGGTGCCATCAGGCGCCCGGCTGTTATTGCAGCAACCGGCGCGGCAAGAGGGCTGTCAGGACTTGGCCAGTTCGGCCGCGCGATGTACGGCGGCGCGGATCCGCGGATAGGTGCCGCAGCGGCAGATGTTGCCGTTCATGGCGGCATCGATGTCGCTGTCGGTCGGTTCCGGCTTGCTCGCCAGCAGGGCGACGGCGGACATGATCTGTCCGGACTGGCAGTAGCCGCACTGCACCACGTCCAGCTCGGCCCAGGCGCGCTGCACCGGATGGCTGGCATCGGCCGGGAGCGATTCGATGGTTTCGATGGACTTGCCGGCCAGCGCCGATGCCGGCGTCACGCAGGAGCGGATTGGCGCGCCATCCAAGTGAACCGTGCAGGCGCCGCATTGCGCCATGCCGCAGCCGAACTTGGTGCCGGTCATGCCGAGCAGATCGCGCAGCACCCAGAGCAGCGGCATGTCGGCCGGTGCATCCACCTCGTGGTCCTTGCCATTCACCCGCAGTTTCATGGGACTGCCTCGCGTTGACCGACGGAAACCCCAGCCTACTCCTCCGCCGTGTCGATTGCAGGCGTTCTGGCGAACCGCTTGCGAAAAGTGGCGCCGCAGCGATTACCCTTGGCGCATGACACGAGCACTCGACAGCGCATCCCGCCAGGTTCTCGCCGCCGCCGCAATGGCGGCGCAGGATGGTGAGCCGGCGGCGCTGGCGCTGGTGCTGGATACCGAAGGCTCGACCTACGTCGGTCGCGGCGCGATGGCGCTGTTCGGTGGCCGCGCGCAGCAGGTCGGCTGGTTGAGCGGTGGTTGCCTGGAGTCGGCGATTGCCGAAATGGCGAAGATCGCCATCGAGCAGTGCCGCATCGAGTGGATGGACATCGACACCCGCGACGACGACAGCCTGCTCAGCGGCTCCGCAACCGGTTGTCGCGGACGTCTGCATCTGGCGCTGATTCCGCTGGCCGGGATTGATGGTCTCTCATCGGTGGTCGAGCACTGGCAACGGGCCGTGGTTCCCTTGTCATTCGCACTCGATGCGGCTGGCGTATTGAATCTCCGCGCAGGCGAGGTCGCGGGTGACTGGCGGCTGGCGACTGCGGGCGATCCGCCGTGGCCAGCAGCGGACTGGCGGTTGGACTTCGAGGCCCAGCCGCGCGTCTGCCTGTTCGGCGCCGGCCCCGAAGCCGACAGCCTGCTGCCAATGCTGCGACTTGGCGGTTGGCGCACGCTACTGGTCGAACGACGCGCGCGCTGGCGAAGCGCGGGTGATCTGGCGGATCGCCTGATCGAACTGTCGCCGGAAAACGCGCTGGACGATGCTGAAGTGTCGGCTGCCAGCGCCGCGCTGGTCATGCACCACAACTTCGAGCGTGATCGCAACACGCTGGACGCGTTGGCCGTTTCGGGAATTCCCTTCATCGGCCTGCTCGGCCCGCGTCGTCGACGCGACGACCTGTTTCGGCTGCTGTCCGCTGATCAGGCTGAATCGTTGGGTCCCCGCCTGCATTCGCCTGTTGGCCTGGATCTCGGCGGTCGCGGCGCGGAGGCGATTGCCTTGAGCATCGCCGCCCAGCTGCAGATGCTCCGGCATGGCAAGTAGCGTGTGAACGACAGTCCCCGCCATGTCGCGCTGGTCCTCGCCGCAGGCGGCAGTCGGCGCCTGGGCCAACCCAAGCAGTTGCTGAAACGCGACGGCGAAACGCTGCTGCATCGCGCCTGTCGTCTGGCGCTGGAAACCTCACCGCAGCGGGTCCTGCTGGTGACCGGTGCCGGCGAAGCGGACATGCTTGCTGCTGTCGCCGATCTTCCCGTCGAAGCCATCCACAACGCCAGCTGGGAACGCGGACTTGCCAGCAGTCTGGCGGTGGCGGCGAAGCACCTGCCGGACGACCACACGCCGCTGCTGATCCTCGGCTGCGACCAGCCGGCGTTGTCGGTGGATCACCTGCTGCAGCTGATGGCTGCCAGCGCGCAAGCCAAAGTCGCGATGCACGATGAACTCTGTTGCGCGGCAACCGGCTACATCGAAGCGGTCGGGATGCCCGCCGTGGTGCCTGCGGCAATGCTGCGCCGGGCCGTTACAGTGGGCGACATCGGCCTGCGGAAAGCCCTGAACCGTCTCCCGCCGGAGCAGTGCCCAGTCGTCCGTGCGCCGGAACTGGCGCTGGATATCGATACGATCGACAACCTGCAGCGCGCCCGCGCGTACGGCCTCATCGACCGGGATTGATCCCTCGGTTCGTGGGCAGACGGGGCGTCCGGTCAGCGCGGTGGCAGTCCAAGTTCACTGGCGTCGAGGAAGCGGTCGCCGTTGCGATCCTGCAGATGAAAACGGATGGCGTAGGCTTCGCGCTGGCGCTGCAGGTTCACCGGGCGGCCGCGCCGGGTCCGCGTGCCGGGCGGCAGTTCGTCGGCGCTGAGCAGACCATCGCCGTTGCGATCCATCGCGCGCGCGCCGCGGCCGAGGTAGTCCTGGTACTCGGTCAGCGACACGCGACCGTCCCCGTCGCTGTCGATCAGCTTCAGATATTCCTGCGGTGATTCAACGTCCCAGATCGAGGTTGCGCAGACCATTGACGGAACAACGACGCCCGCCGCCAGCAGCAGTCGCGCGGCAAGTTCGCAGACCCCGTGCATCGCTCAGGCGCGGGCAGGAACCAGCGCGTAGCCCTTCAGACGTTGGGCGAACTCGGCCAGCGCGCGGTTGCCGGAAGCTTCGGCCTCGCGGCACCAGTTGCGCAGCGACTCCAGCATGGCTTCACTGCCGCCGCTGTTGCGCGCATAGACGGCGCGCAGGCGCTGGCGGAACTCGAACACGGTGGCCAGCTTCGGCCGCTGCGCGATCCACTGCTCGAAACGCTCGCGATTGTCGCTGTCGAGCCACTGGCCGTGGTTCTTCATCGCGCGACGCAGGCGTCGCGGCAGGCTGCGGAGCGTTTCACCGGCCTGCTGTGCCTCGGCGCGCCAGGTCGGCAGCACCACGCCGCGGAAATAGTCGCGCATCACCTGGTAGCGATGCGCCATCACGGCGCGCAGCGTGTCCGTATCGGGCAGCGAGACATTCGCGCGGATGTCGAGCCTGGACGCCACGCGGCGAACCTTGGCCAGCCGGATCGTCTCCAGACCACGCAGCACGGCCCAGCCGATGTCGAGCTCGAAGCGGCGCAGGGCGAAACGCGCCGAGCTCGGGAAAGCATGGTGGTTGTTGTGCAGCTCCTCGCCGCCCAGCAACACCGCCCACGGCGTGATGTTGGTGGCGCAGTCATCGGTCTCGAAGTTGCGATAACCCCACCAGTGGCCCACGCCGTTGATGACGCCGGCCGCAGCCACCGGGATCACCAGCATCTGCAGCGCCCAAAGCGTGACGCCGATGACGCCGAACAGGGCGATGTAGGCGAACAGCAGCACGGTCGGACCCAACGACGGATAGCGCCCGTAGATGCCGCGCTCCAGCCAGTCGGTGGGTGTGCCGGCACCGTACTGCTTGCCGATGGTCGGATCACGGCGTGCGTCCTGGTACAGCGTCACGCCATGGAACACCACCTTGTTGATGCCGAGGATCACCGGGCTGTGCGGATCGTTCTCGGTTTCGCAGTGCGCGTGATGCTTGCGGTGGATCGCCACCCAGTCGCGGGTCACCATCGCCGTGGTCAGCCACAGCCAGAAGCGCATCGGATGCGAAACGATCGGGTGCAGATCGACGCCACGGTGCGCCTGGCAACGATGCAGGTAGATGGTCACCGAGAGGATGGTGAACTGCGCCACCACGGCAAAGACGATCAGCAGCACCAGCCAGTCGTTGCGAACCAGGCCTTCGGTGAGCCATGCATACAGGGAAGGATTCATCGGGATGTGCTTGTCTCGTGTCGAAGCGGCATTATGCCTGCTTGTCAGGGCGACCGCCTGAATGCGAAGGTGCGCCGTCGCTGGTCAGTGGCTGCAAGCGATGCCGGAACTACCCGAGGTCGAAACCACGCGGCGCGGCATCGCGCCACATCTGGGCGGGCGCGTCGTGCGCGAAGTCGTGTTGCGACGGCACGATCTGCGCTGGCCGATTCCCGAAGCCGTGGTCGAAGGCTTGCAGGGGTCGCGCATCGATGCCGTCCGGCGCCGCGCCAAATACCTGCTGATCGACGTGGCCGAAGGCAGCGCGCTGCTGCACCTCGGCATGTCCGGGAGCCTGCGCGTGCTCGATGGCAATCCGGAACCGGACACGCACGACCATGTCGATGTCGTGCTGGATGATGGCCATCGCCTGCGCTTTCGTGATCCACGCCGCTTCGGTTGCCTGCTCTGGCAGCCCGCTGGCGAAGTCCACACGCTGCTGGCCGGCCTCGGGCCGGAGCCGCTGTCCGACAACTTCGACGGCGACTGGCTGCATCGCCGGAGCCGCGGACGCAGCGCATCGGTCAAGACCTTTCTGATGGATCAGGCCGTGGTGGTCGGCGTCGGCAACATCTACGCGGCGGAAGCCCTGTTCCAGGCCGGCATTGATCCGCGCCGGGCCGCCGGCAAGGTATCGCTGGCGCGCTATCGACGGCTGGCGGATGCGGTCAAGCAGATCCTCGGCCATGCCATCGAGCGCGGTGGCACAACGCTGCGCGACTTCCTCCGTCCCGACGGCGCGCCCGGCTACTTCGAGCAGAAACTGCTGGTCTACGGTCGCGAAGGTGAGCGCTGCAAGGTCTGCGGTACGGCCTTGAAGTCGGCTCGCCTGGGGCAACGCGCCAGCGTCTGGTGCCCGCGCTGCCAGCGCTGACCGCACGCAGCGCCGATGATCGCATTCGGGATGGCCGATGCTGCCCAGCCACAGCTGCTACCCTCGTCCACGAACCCAAGCCAGCGGCACGATGTCTTGCTGTCGACTGATCATGCAACCTCAACCAATCGTATCGCCCCGCGCACTGGCCGCCCTTCGCGCCGGGCGGCCGATTGAAGCCATCAAGATCATCCGCGAGGAAAACCGCCTCAGTCTGGCGGAGAGTAAACGCCTGATCGACGAGGTCCGGGAGGCTGGCGTGCACGCCGTACCCGA
>JAGRJX010000371.1:283-3783 GCA_020442545.1 Lysobacterales bacterium | reverse complement strand
TGGAACAGCGGCTGGTGGACTGCGGCGTGGTGCTGCGTCCGATGGGTGGCTACGGCCTTGGTGACTGCCTGCGTGTCACGGTCGGCACGGCCGACGAGAACCGTCTGCTGCTGGAGACGCTGGATGTGCTGATGCCCCAGGTTGCGTCGGCATCGTGAACGGCGGTGATCATGCATCGCTGGACTGGATTGCCTCGCCGGGTGCGCCGATACGCGGTGAGCTCCGCGTGCCGGGCGACAAGTCCGTGTCGCACCGCGCCATCATGCTCGGTGCTTTGGCCGACGGCATTAGCGAAGTCCAGGGCTTTCTCGAAGGTGAAGACACGCGAGCAACTGCGGCGGCCTTCGCGGCGATGGGCGTGCGCATCGAGGTTCCCGGCGACGGCAAGCGCATCATCCACGGCGTCGGCCTGCATGGCCTCAAAGCGCCGGCGCGGGCCATTGACTGCGGCAATGCCGGGACCGGCATGCGGCTGCTCGCCGGTCTGCTGGCCGGGCAGGCATTCGACAGCGAGCTGGTCGGCGACGCCTCACTGTCACGGCGTCCCATGCGCCGGGTCACCGAGCCGCTGGCCCTGATGGGTGCGCGGATCGATACCGCCGATGGCGGCGTTCCGCCACTTCGAATCAACGCTAATAATGGGTTACAAGGCATTGAAATATCAACATCTGTTGCCAGCGCCCAGGTGAAGTCGGCGCTGCTTCTGGCGGGGCTGTACGCCAGCGGGACCACCGAGATCCGTGAGCCGCACCCAACCCGCGACTACACCGAGCGCATGCTGGCGGCGATGGGCTGGCCCATCGAATTTTCGCCCGGCTTCGCGCGCCTGCAGGGCGGCGGCCAGCTGAATCCGGTCCGGATCAACGTGCCGGCCGACTTTTCCTCGGCGGCGTTCTTCATCGTGGCCGCGACCGTGGTGCCGGGTTCGGAGCTTCTGCTGAAGGGCGTCGGCCTGAATCCTCGCCGTACCGGTCTGCTCGATGCACTGAAGGCCATGGGTGCGGATATCACGGTGGTCAATCCTCGCGAGGAAGGCGGCGAGCCAGTGGGTGATCTGCGGGTCCGCAGTGCGGCGCTGAATGGCATCGAAGTTCCGGTCGCACTGGTGCCGGACATGATCGACGAGTTTCCGGCGCTGTTTGTGGCGGCTGCAACGGCCGAGGGCGTGACGCGCGTTCGTGGTGCGGCGGAGTTGCGAGTCAAGGAATCCGACCGGATTGCGCTGATGGCCGAGGGTCTTCGCTCGCTGGGCATCCGAGTGGAGGAAACCCCGGACGGTGCCGACATTCACGGGGGCTCATTTCAGGGCGGCGAAATCGACAGTGGCGGCGATCACCGCATCGCCATGAGCTTTGTCGTGGCCGCGCAGCTGGCGAAGGAATCGGTGCAGATTCGCGACTGCGCCAATGTGGCGACATCGTTCCCGGGCTTTGCTGCAACAGCCCGTTCTCTGGGTCTGAAGTTGAGCATCGAATAGCGCTCCAGTCCGCACCGCTGCCGGGCCGGCGTAGCTCTTTTCACTGGAATCGACGGCTTTGTAGCCGGTCATGCATGTCGGATAGCCCGACCCAGCCTCGTTCCGCTTCGCGTGAGACTTGATTGCACGTGCAAGGAGGACGGGTAATGAGCAGATTTGTGACGCTGTTTGCACTTTCCGCTTTTTCGCTGTGGGCGTCAGCACAACCGCAGGTGTTTGTCGAGGTTGATTCGGTGGAGATGCCGGAGCTGGAAACGGCCGCACCTGTGGAGGGCAAGCTGGGAACCGAGCTGGCGGTTGTAGGCAATACGGTGCTGGTTTCCGCGCCGCAGGCGTTCGACTTTGACGGTGCCGTGTTTGCATTCGACCTGTTGGCGGACGGCCAGCTCCAGTTCCGGCAGCGTCTGCAAACGGACGTTGACACCTACCGCTTTGGCTCCCAGCTGGCGGCGGATGGTGCGTATGCCGCCGTTTCGCAGTCCGCTTCCATTCTGCGTTTCTACCGCCAATCCGCGGGCGACTGGCAACAGACCCAGCGGCTTGAGCTTGGCGATCTCCCGGCAACGCCGGAGATCGTGATCCGCAGCCTGAGTGGCGACCTGTCCTTGTCCGGTGACCTGCTGGCCATTGGCAATTCGGATGCGCGGATGGAGCCCACAGGCGGGAGCCAGATTCTCGGGGCCGGGGCCGTGGTTCTGTATCGCCGCGACAACAGCGGGGAATGGCAGTTCGAGGACGTTGTCACCGCGCCGATGCCGAGCGCCAACGCCTACTTCGGCAGCTCGGTCGCGGTTTCCGGCAACACGCTGCTGGTCGGTGCCAGCGGCGACGGGAAGGCCTACGTCGCCGAACGGGTCGACGGCGAGTGGCAGACCGCGCAGGCGCTGTCGTCGCCGGGAGGCGGTGATTTCGGCTGGTCGGTGGCGCTGGACGGCAACCTGGCGGTGGTTGGCCGCCGTGTTGGCTTTTCCGTCGAGGGCATTTCCAACAACGGCTCCTTCCGCGCCTACGAGCGCAACCTGGGCGGTGCCGGGCAGTGGGGGCTGCGCGGCGAGTTCGTCAGCAGCGAGGCCGGCTACATCGACAATTTTTCCAGCAGCCTGTCACTGCGATCAGGTGTGCTGCTGGTCGGAGCGCCAGGAAAGAATGTGGCCGTGTTCTTCACCCGCGATGGCGCGGGTGACTGGGTGGATCGCGCGGTGATCGACCTGGCGAACAGTCCGCATGACTTTTCGAACGCCAATTTCGGGGCCAGCGTGGGCTTTAACGGGCTGCGCGCGGTGATCGGGGCATCCAGCTTCCCCGACTTCGATGTGGTTGGTACGTCGGGACCGGAGCGCTGGGGTTCGATGCATTCTTGGACCTCGCAGGTGGGTGCCGGCGTGGTAAGCGGCCGTTGTGGCGGCGACCATCCGTTCGACGTGATCTATTGCGACGGCTACGAATAGAACGCACCCTGAGTCCAGCCGAGAACGGTGGCTGGCGGCACCCGTGTCGCCAGCCGCGTCGCGACCATGTAGTCGTGACCGGGACGTATCGTCTGCTGACGGGCGGGTTATCATTCCTCGATGATCGCCACCACACCGGTACTCACCATCGACGGCCCTTCCGGCTCCGGCAAGGGCACAGTCAGCCGCGCCGTGGCCGAAAGACTGGGCTGGCACTACCTCGATTCCGGTGCCTTGTACCGTGCCGTCGGACTGGCTGCGAGCTGGGCCGGCGTGGATTTTTCCGATCATGCGTCGCTGGTGCGCTGCGCCTTTGACACCAAGCTTCGCTTTGAGACCGGCGGCGGGGATGAGCCGCGGACGCTGGTCAATGGTGTGGATGCCAGCGACGAGCTACGGACCGAAACCGCAGGCGCAGCGGCATCCGCGATAGCCGTGATTCCCGAAGTGCGGGCCGCGCTGCTGGACAAGCAGCGGGCCTTTCGGCGCCGTCCGGGGCTGGTCGCGGACGGCCGCGACATGGGCACCGTGATCTTCCCGGATGCCGAGATCAAGGTGTTTTTGACCGCCAGCGC
>JAGRJX010000371.1:0-195 GCA_020442545.1 Lysobacterales bacterium | reverse complement strand
CGCGCGATGCGCGCGACGCGCAGCGAGCGGTGGCGCCATTGAGGCCCGCCGCGGATGCCGTCACCGTGGACAGCACCGGGATGCCGATCGAGCAGGTCGTCGAACAGGTGCTGTCGCTGGTTCAAACCAGACGAGGCCGATAAGGGAGGCCTGGTCGAACCGGTACAACGGTTTCTGCATGCGGAGCTCCGGCTT
>JAGRJX010000085.1 GCA_020442545.1 Lysobacterales bacterium | reverse complement strand
CGTCCGGATACCGATGAGGTTTTCGATGCGCTGCGCGAGCGCGGACACTCGCTGCATACCGGTGACTGACGCTGTCGTCGGGGTAATCGTTTTCGTGACGAGCCATGTCCGCTCGTGGCGAGCGTCGTCGAACCATGAACCCTCGACACCCACCCCGTTCATGGTTCGACGCGCTCACCACGAACGGGGTTCCGGATGCCTTGACCGTTCACGGGTGGGCTTTGTTCATTCGGCAGATGCTGGCCGTGGTGCAGGCCGGATCAAGCGCCAACGGCGAGGAGCTGGCACTTGCCACGACTTACCGTGGCCCGATGCGGTACACCGCTTCGGTCAGCACCGACACGCCCGCCGGGCCGTCGTCCTTCGGCAAGGTCTGTCGGCTCAACGCCTCGACACGCGCTGCGCCGTAGAGCGCGGCCACCGCTTCGGCATCGATGCTGAACGGCGGGCCTTGGTGTTCGCCATCGGGGTACTCAAGGCAGACCAGCAGCTGTGACGCCATCGGCGCGATGCAGTCGAGATGGGTGGCGTAGCGGCGTCGAAGGTCTGCCGGCAGCGCGATCAGCGCGGCGCGGTCGTAGATCGCGGCGACATTGCCGAGCATCGCAGCGTCCAGGTCGAAAAGATCGCCTTCGTACAGGGTGTAGGCTCCAGCCCGATGACGGATCAGCGTGCTGCTCGCCGCCTCGATGCGGTCGCTGCCCGGCGTCAAGCCTTCATCGGCGAAGAAGGCGTGCAGCGCATCGCCAACCAGCTCGATACCGACCACGCGATGTCCCTGCGCGGCCAGCCAGGCCATGTCGCGGCTCTTGCCGCACAACGGCACGAACACGGTCGAACCGGCAGGCAGTCCCAGCGTCGACCAATGTCGAACCAGTGATGGCAGCACATCGGCTCGATGAAAGCCGATACGCCCTTCGCGCCAGCGCTGTCGCCAGAAATCCGGTTCCATGGCTCAGTCCTCGACCGGCAGACCGAGGTAACGATCCTTGAGCCGGCAGTAGTGCTTGGCGCTGTAGTACAGCGATTCGATCTCGCGCTCGCTCAGCATCCGCACGCAGCGTGCCGGATTGCCCAGCCACATTTCGCCTTCGCCCACGGTTTTGCCCGGCGGCACCACGGCGCCGGCACCGACGAAGCCGTGCTTCTTCACGGTGGAACCATCCAGCACCGTCGAGCCCATGCCGATCAGGCAGGCGTCCTCGATGGTGCAGGCATGCACGATGGCACCGTGGCCGATGGTGACGTCCGCGCCAATCGTGGTGGGGAAACCGCCCGGCTGCGTGTACGGGCCTTCGTGGGTGACGTGGATGATGGTGCCGTCCTGCACGTTGGTGCGCGCACCGATGCGGATGAAGTTGACGTCGCCGCGGATCACCGTGCCCGGCCACACCGACACGTCGTCGCCCAGCACCACGTCGCCAATCACGTGTGCGCCCGGATCAACATAGACGCGCTCGCCCAGCGTGGGCTCGATATCAAGGTATTTGCGAATGCTCATGCCGTCAGTTTAACGGCAGGTGCCCTGTTCACGCGCCTGCCTCGTTCCAGCGCTAAACTCCGGGCATGAACAAGCCAGACATCGACCCCGCCGGCCTTGCGGCGCAACTGGAGCGGATGCAGGCGGCCCAGCGCCACGCACCGCGCAGCCTCCAGCAGCGTCGCGATGACCTCAAGCGCGTCGGCGACGCGGTACGCCAATGGCGAGACCGCATCATCGAGGCCTGCAATGCGGACTTCGGCCGCCGCTCGCCTCACGAAACACTGATCGCGGATGTGA
>JAGRJX010000009.1:6301-13888 GCA_020442545.1 Lysobacterales bacterium | reverse complement strand
TGGTGGTCTGCAACCACGTCAGCTTCATGGATGCGCTGCTGGTCGGCGGCTCGGTGCCGCGACCGATCCGCTTCGTCATGTACCACAAGATCTTCAACATCCCGGGCCTGAGCTGGATATTCCGCACCGGCCGCGCGATTCCGATTGCCGGTGCCAAGCAAGATCCGGAACTGATGGAACGTGCCTTCGCCGAGATCGACCGTGCACTGGCGGAAGGCGAGGTCATCGGCATCTTCCCGGAAGGCATGATCACGCACGACGGGGCAATCAATCCGTTCAGGACCGGCGTGGAACGCATTCTGGCGACGCGACCGGTGCCGGTAGTGCCGTTGGCGCTGCGCGGCATGTGGGGCAGCCTGTGGAGCCGCCGCGATTCACGCCTGCGCCGAATGCGGCTACCGCGACGCTTCCGCGCGAACATTGAATTGATCGCCGGTGCACCGCTCGCCGGCAGTGACGCCAGCGCGGCATTGCTGGAAGCGCGGGTTCGGGAACTGCGTGGTGATCTGGCCTGATGCCGAGCCAAGCCACCGCGTCAACTGGTAGCCTTGACAGCGAATGCCGATCTGTGACTTGCGGATCGAGGACACCGTGACAAGAAATCGGGGAAATCAGCATGTTCTGTCGCCATTGTGGTCAGGAAAACGCCAGCAACGCGGTGCGCTGCATCCGCTGTGGCGAAGCCGTGTCGCCGGAGATCGCCTCGCCGCGACCGACCGCCGGCGGGCAATCACAGCCACCGCCCATCACCGACGCGGCAACGACGAAAACCAGCGTCGGCAATAACCTGGTCTGGGCCATTCTTGCCACCCTGTTCTGCTGCCTGCCGACCGGCATCGTGGCCATCGTCTATGCGGCCCAGGTCAACACCAAACTGTCGCACGGCGACATCGCCGGCGCACAGGAATCGGCACGCAACGCCGCGACCTGGAGCTGGGTGTCCTTCGGTCTCGGCCTGCTGGTTTCGGTTGCCTACGTCGGCCTGGTATTCATGAGCATCGCCACGGGTCATTAGGGAGCAATGGCGTCCAGCATTGCCATCAATGGTCGGTCGCGGTCTCGGTGGCGGCTGGCAGTACCTGTCGCGCTGCTGCTGTCGATGGCTGCCACGCTGCTGTTCCTGCTGGATCCCGCAGCGCCCGACAGCTGGCTTCCCGGCTGTCCATTCCATGCGCTTACCGGCCTTTACTGCCCCGGCTGCGGCACCACCCGCGCGCTGCATGCGCTGCTGCACTTCGACTGGCCGACAGCCTTGGCAATGAACCCACTGGCAGTGGTAGCAATTCCGCTGCTGCCGCTGCTGTTGCTGCACCAGCTGCGTCCACAACTGGCGCTGGCAAGATGGGTCGCCGATGGCCGCGTCTGGCTGGTCGTGGTGCTCGTATTCGCGGTCCTGCGCAACCTGCCGGCGGCGCCGTTCAGCTGGCTGGCGCCGGGCTGAGTCTGTTCAGTTGACCACGCCGGCCAGCACGAACAGGGCGAGCACGGTCAGCCACAACAGCAGCATGCGCCACAGCAGGCTCATGGCATCCTGCAGCTCCAGCATCGGTGGCGGCTCGCTGCCGTCCTCGGGATCGTAGTCCTCGTCGTCAAGCAGTTCGCGATCCACGCCGGCACGTGCCACCGGACCCAGAAAGCCGTTGTCCAGCGAGAGGTAGCCATGACCGGCCTCGCGAATCCAGTCGCGCCACGCGCGGAATACGGCATCCATGTTGGCAACCAGGCCCAGCGACAACACCATCAGCTGCGCCACCGGCCATTCCAGCACCAGCCGAAGGCGTGCCGCAGCCGCCGCGTGCATGGGTGACAGCGGCACGCCGGTTTCGCGGTCATCGACCAATGCGGCCAGACGATACAACACGGCACCCGCCGGACCCAGCAGCAGGAACCACAGCAGGACCGCGAACCAGCGCGTCATCGCGGCACGAAACGCGGCTTCCACCAGCCCGGCACCGGACAGGCGTACCGGCCGATGCTCCGGCGCCAGCTTGCGGGCCGCTTCGCGCTGCGTTGCGCGATCGGCTGCATCGAGAATGGCACCAACGTCGCGATCAAGATCGCGCGGCCCCCAGCAGTAGAAGAGGACAAGCACCGCGAAGGCGAAAGACGGCAGATCATAGGCCTGACCGCGAAGCAGTATCTGCGTCGTCACCACCAGTGCCGCAGGAATGCCCAGCGCCAGCACCAGTCCGAAGCGCGAGGACTGCAGTGCCGACAGCCACTTCGGCGCTTCGAGGACACGCAGCCAGGCACCGAACACACCGAACCGGCGCAGGCGGGCAAGCGCCGGCAGGAAGTGTCCCAGCAGCAGGGCGGCGACCACGGCGATCAGGACAACAGCCATCGGATGCTCCGCAGGGCGGCCAAGGAGGCGGCCAATCCGGGGCATTGTAGCGCTGCCGGTTCCCGGCTTCCTGACGCGGGCAGGGCCGCGCCCCGATGTCAGTCCGATGCGCGACGTACGCCCGGTCTTGCAGCATCCGGAAGCAGTGCCAGCGCGCGGGCCGCCGCCTCGCCCGGCTGGGCGGCCAGCCAGTCATGCAGCAGGCGGTGGGCGATGGAGATCGCCGCCGGCGCACGCAGGCTGCCCGCGGCATAGCCATCGGCGAGATCATCCGCACCAAACCAGCGTGCATCTTCCAGCTCGTCGCCCAGCGTGACCTGCGGATCGTCGGCGACGGCGTGGAAGCCGATCATCATCGAATGCGGAAACGGCCAGGGCTGCGATCCGCGATAGAGCGCCTCGCCGATTCGCACACCGGATTCCTCGCGCACCTCGCGCGCCACCGCTTCCTCCAGGCTTTCTCCAGGCTCGACGAAACCGGCCAGCGCCGAATAGCTGCCCTCCGGCCAGCTGGCCTGCCGTCCCAGCAGGCATTTTCCCTGGTGCACGACGATGACAATCACCGCCGCATCGGTGCGCGGAAACTGCTCGCTGCAGCCGTTGCCGGCCTCGCAGGCCAGACTGTTCCCCGCTCGACGCGGCGACAGCGGTGCCGCGCATTGCGGGCAATAGCGATGGCGGCGACGCCAGCCGAACAGCGCGGCGGCATGCGCGAAGCGGGCACTTTCCGCTGCTGGCCACATTGCCGCCGCCTCGCGAATACCGACGGCCGGCACCCGCAGATCGACATCGCCCGGAAGCTGCACAGCGAAATGCGCCTGACGCTCCTTGTCCAGCCCAAGAAAGATGGCGTCATCGGCATCCGGTCGCCAATCCGCAGCCAGGCGCGACGCATCGGCCAGCAGCGGCGCCTCGCGATCTTCGCGGGCCAGCATGCGGCCATCGACATCCAGCAGGTACAGACGAGCGTTCGCCCACTGCGCGCGCAGCCACACGCGATCCATCCGGCGCTCATCGCAACGATCCAGCGCGCCACCGGAAAGTGGCAGCGACGTTCGGAAGTCGGTCAACGCGGCGGCCGTAGCCGGCACTCAGACGGTAAACGACGAACCGCAGCCACAGGTGGTCCTGGCGTTGGGGTTGCGGATCACGAACTGTGCGCCGCTCAGGCTTTCCGCGTAGTCCACCTCCGCCCCCATCAGGTACTGCAGGCTCAGTGGATCCACCACAACGGTCACGTCCTCGGCGGACAGGGCATAGTCGTCCTCGGCCTGCTCTTCGTCAAAGGTGAAGCCGTACTGGAAGCCCGAGCAACCACCGCCGGTGATGTAGACACGCAGCTTGAGGTCGGGATTGCCCTCTTCCTCAATCAGCTGGCGCACCTTGCCGACAGCGGATTCGCTGACGCGCAGCGGTGCATCGATCTGCAGGTAGGACGGTGCCTGATTCATGGGTCTGGCGTCGTTGGCGCGGCTTGGGCGGGTCAGTCGGATATGTGGGTGCGGGTGGCCGACTTCAAGCAGCCTCCACCTTCCGCGACTTGCCGCTGCTCTCATCGTCCTTCACGGCTTCCGGTCGCGGCAGCTGGCGCGGCGGCTGATCAGCATGAATCAGGCCACCGGTGATCATGGCACCGGCCTGCATCTCCACGCTCTTGTAGTAGATGTTGCCCTGTACCCGGGCGCTGCTGTTGAGCTGCACACGTTCACCGGCATGAATGTCGCCGATGAGCTGTCCGCTGATCACGACGTGCGGCGCACGCACCTCGCCTTCGATTCGACCGTTCTCGGCCAGGGTCAGCACGCCGTTCTCCTCGGCGACCACCGATCCCTGCACGGTGCCCTCGACATAAAGACCGCCACTGAAGCTGACATCGCCGCTGATTTGTACTCGCGGACCGATCAGAGTCTCCACGTCACCCGTGCCGCCCGAAGATCTGTTCTTGTCTCGACCCAACATCTCACTGTGCTCCCTTGGTCCCTGTATCGCCCTGTTTCCTGCCCGATTCGTGGTCCGGCCCGCCGCCCAGCACGTCCTGCCAGGCGAAGGACGGCTCGGAGTTTCCATCCGGTGACTTCAGCTGCACGTGAACCCGGTGCGGCGTGAATCCGCCCGGCAACATCACGCTCCCCTTGAGCTGCTGGAAGTACTTGAACTCGAAGCGCATCGGCGGCGCATCTTCATCCTGCCGGAGCTTTGCCCAACCCAGGGTCGTCAGCTTGCCGTCCTGTGCACCTTCGATGGCCAGTCGCACCTCGCCGCTGCTGACCTTGGACCTCTTGAGGTTCTGGGTCAAGGTGAGCACGTAGCGCCAGGCCCCATCCTGCCGTCGGTTGAGATGAAGACTGTGGACACTGAGGCCCTGCCGCTTGCTGGCCGCGTCGACCAGTCGTTCGTAGAACGCGACGTCCGCCCGCAGCTGGGCAATCCGTTCGTCGCGGTCGGCCAGATCCTGCTGCAGCGACTGCACCGCAGTGCGGCTGACCTGATCCGAGCGTCCCATTACCGCCAGGTCCGCTTCCAGCCGGTCGATTCTTGCCTCCGCCGTGGAGCGTGATGTCTCCAGTGCAGCGACTTCACCGCGTAGCCGGGCGCTGTCCGGACCGACGTAGCGCGCGGTGAGGTCAATCGCAAGCCAGATACTCAGCAACCAGCCCAGCACCACGGCAACCAGCAGCAGGCGTGTGCGCGGTCGGTGCGGGACGATGACAAAACGGCGTTCGGGCGGCGTCGCCAAGGCGGCCTCTGCGGTCTGGGGGCAGGCTGCGTCATGCCGCGCGAAGACGGGCAGCCACCCGGTCGTGAAGGATGGCCGTTATAGCCAGCGCCTGCGGCAGGCGTCAAGGCAACCAGGTGGCCGCAGCATCGGTGCCTCCCCCGCTATACTGATGACCCGGTCACAGCTTGACGAGGCTTTCGTCCCCCCGCGCATGGATCAGGCACAACTGTTCGCCCTTGGCATTACGCTGGCGTGGCTGGCCGGTATCCGCGCCTATCTCACGGTGTTTGGCGTCGGCCTGGCCGGTGCCCTGGGCTGGGTGCAACTGCCCGAAGCCCTGCAGGTCTGCCAGTCGCCCTGGGTGCTCGGCACCGCAGGGGTGCTGGCGATGGTCGAGTTTGGCGCCGACAAGATTCCGGGAGTGGATTCGCTGTGGGATCTGCTGCAGACCCTGTTCCGGGTTCCCGCCGGCGCGTTCCTCGCCAGTTCGGCCATGAGCGCCGACGGCGAGTGGAGCTGGACCGGCGCTGCCATTGGCGGCGTGGCGGCGCTGGCCAGCCACGGTCTCAAGTCCGGCAGCCGGGCAATGATCAACAGTTCCCCAGAGCCGGCCAGCAACTGGCTGGCCTCGGGCGGCGAGGATGGCCTGGCACTGGGCGCATTGCTGCTCGTGTTCGCCCACCCGTGGTGGGCCCTGACCTTATTGATGGTGGTCAGCATCGGCGTTTTCGCACTGGTCTTCCTGCTGTTCCGGATGGTATTCCGCCGTGCCCGTCGGCGGCCGGCCACCGCTTGAGGGTCCGGCCGTGCTCTGGGTAAAGGCCTTTCACATCATATTCGTGGTGACCTGGTTTGCGGGCCTGTTCTACCTGCCGCGCCTGTTTGTCTACCATGCCGAGATGCAGGCGGACGGCAACGATGTCGCCACGCACGAGCGCTTCTTGGTAATGGAACGCCGGCTGATGGGCATCACCAACATCGGCGCCGCGCTGGCCCTGCTGTTCGGCATCTGGCTGCTTTGGCTGGTGCCCGGCTTTCTGCAGATGGGCTGGCTGCACGCAAAACTTGCTCTGGTGCTGCTGTTGCTCGGCTACCACGGCAGCTGTGCCCGGTTCTGCAGCAGTTTCCGGCGTGGCACCAATCGTCGCAGCGGGCGCTGGTACCGTCTCTTCAACGAAGTCCCCGCGTTGCTGCTGATCGCCATCGTCTGCCTGGTCGTGATCAAACCTTTCTGAGGGGTACCGACCGCAGGGCGAAAATCTGACAGACTGCCCGTCCCCGGCGTATAGTTTCCGAACAGGGAGAATCCGACGCATACCATGTTTGCGCAGGACGAGTCACAACAACGTGCGGAGTTGAGGCTGGCGTTCCTCCGTCACCTGCCGGCGCGGGCGGAGACCATCGCCCGGCGTGCCCGCGCCTTCTGCCAGGATGGCTGGGATATCAACGGCCTGTCGGTGCTGCATGAAGACGTCCAGCGGCTCGCCGGCGCCAGCGGTCGCCATGGCATGGTGGAAACGAGCGAACAGCTCCTGGCACTGGAAACCCTGCTGGGCGATTGCCTGGGCAGCGAGACACTGCCGGATGCGCCGGCCAACAGCCGGATCGCCAGTCTTGTGGACGGGTTGACGCCAAACCTGCCTGCTGATCGCGTCCACGATGGCGCGCGCCCGTCCACCCCGACGGCGGTACCCATCGACGACGCCACGCCGCGTTTCACACCGGCACCGCCACACTACTGGCGCCGCTGGACGGGTGATGCGCCACCGCCAGCGCCGATTGCGGAAACGTCCGGCAACGCGGTCCGCGGTACGGTGGATTCGCAGGCCGACGAGGCGGCACTTGCGGTGGTGGCGGCTGACGAAACGGCAGTTGGCTCGCGGCCCGCACCGGCCGTACCCGCGCCGGTGACTCCCGACCGCGAGCCAGCGGCCACTGCAACCGCCACCACGGCCACACCGCCTGCCGGGCCGATCGCCGCAGGCAAGCGCATTTCACAGCACCATCGCATCTATCATCTGAGCGATGCCAACGAGGTGTCGCTGGCGCTTGACCAGCAGTTGGAGGCGCTGGGTTACGAGCTGGAGCTGCTGGAGTCGGATGAGGAACTGCGCGAGGTGCTGGCCGCACTGCCGCCAGACCTCGTGCTGGTGGATGCCAGTTTCAGTGACCGACTGGACGGCATCGGCGAGGTGCTGCTCAATGCCCGCAAGCGCACCGGCAACCGGATACCCCTGCTCGCCGCAATCGGTGAAGACACCGTTCCACTGAGGCTTGCTGCACGTCGCGCCGGCGTGGATGCACTGCTCGTGGCGCCGCCCGATGCGGCCACCGTGCTGACACGGATGAACGAGCTGCTGGACCCCGACCGCGAGGAGGCGTACCGCATTCTGATTGTCGAAGACGACCGCTCACAGGGACTGTTTGCCGAGAGCATCCTGCGAAATGCCGGCATGGAGCCGCGCGTGGTCGACGACGCCTTTCAGGTGCTGGAAGCGATGCAGGATTTCCAGCCCGACATGGT
>JAGRJX010000009.1:0-6215 GCA_020442545.1 Lysobacterales bacterium | reverse complement strand
CTTTCCGGCGAGAGCGACCAGGACAAGCATTTCCAGGCGCTGGATGCTGGTGGCGACGATTTTCTTTCCAAGCCGATCCGTCCAAAGTACCTGATCGCTTCGGTCAATAACCGGGTCAAGCGCGCCCGCGCGCTGAAGCATCGGCGCAGCGGCGCGCCGATGCGCGACGATGACACCGGACTGTTTGCGCGCAGCCATCTGCTGGATCGCATCAACATGGCGCTGGGGCAGGACAACGTGCGCACCGCACCGGGCGGGCTGCTGTTCATCGAGATCGACGGCGTGCCGGCGCTGCGCGAACGGCTCGGCCTGTCAACTGCGGAGGTCCTCCTGCAGCAGGCATCGAAGCTGCTGGCGCAGTCGGTGGATGGCAGCCAGCCGCTGGCCCGTTTTGGCGATGGAAGCTACATCCTGCTCGATGAGCGCCTGGATGACGCTGGGCTTGACGCGCTGGCCGCCGATCTTCGACGGCGCCTGTCGACCCAGCCATTCCGCCACGGCAATCATCCTGTCCGGTTGCGGGCATCAATCGGTGTCTGTGCGTTGCGGCACGGCTTCGGTGACGCGACAGCGCTGCTCAATGTCGCCGAGCGCGCGACCCGCGAGGCGCGCGCCATTGACACTGGCGTGTTCCGTCATCAGCCGGAGTCGCGCGCCGGAGAAAAGGCGGACCAGTCGATGCTCGGTCTGATCCGCGACGCGATCGAACGCGATGCCTTCGAGCTGCTGTTCCAGCCGATTGTCGCGGTTCAGGGTGGTGACCTCGCGCAGTACCAGACACTCCTCCGCCTGCGCGACGACGCCGGACGCCTGCACACAGCGTCCGAATTCGTTCCGCTGGCCGAGCAGTCGGATCTGGTTCTCGACTTGGATCGCTGGGTGCTCACCCAGGCGCTGCGCGTGATCGGAGAGCGCGGCGACCGCCCGCTTCGTCTCTTCGTGAACCAGTCCGGCCTGAGCCTTGCTTCCACCGAACATGCCGAATGGCTGTCCTCGCAGATCGAGGCGCGCAAGCTGCCCAATGGTTCGCTCATCCTCGAACTGTCAGTTGACGATCTGCTCCTGGATCTGGATGACGTTGAAGCATTCTGTCATCGACTGGTGCCGCACGGCGTCCAGTTCTGCATAAGCCGATTCCGGGCGGGGTCGGAGGGTGAACGCATGCTCGCGCGCCTGCCAGTTGACTATCTGAAGCTCTCGACAGCCTACCTCGAGGCCAGCCACCAACCAGCACTGCGTGACCAGTTGCGCGAGATCATCGATGCCGCCCATTCCCGGGCGATCAACGTGATCGCCCCCAGGGTGGAGGATGCGCAGTCGGCAGCAACGCTGTGGATGAGCGGCATCGACTACATCCAGGGCAATCTGGTGCAGCAGGCCGCGCGGCGACTCGACTTCGACTTCCAGACTGCGGTTCTCTGACGCATGCAACGACTGCCATTGATGCTCTGCATTGTGTTCGCTACCGCTGCGGCACTGTGCGCACTGACCGGACTGCCGAACTGGCTGGCGACCACCGGATCCCTGCTGGCCGCCGCGTCTGCTGCGGCGGCTCTGTTGCGTGATCGATCGCGGCAAAGCGACGTCACGCCGGCAGCACCAAAAGGCCATCCTGCCGTGCACCGGCCGAGCTCCAGCCGTGCCCAGCGTGTTGTGGCGGAGGGTCAGGACGACATCCAGTCACTCCGGCTCGAACTGGAGAAGCACAAGCAGCTTGAGCGGGAGTTGATTGCCGCCAAACAGGCGGCCGAAGCTGCCACCATGTCCAAGGGTGAGTTCCTGGCCACGATGAGCCACGAGATCCGCACGCCCCTGAACGGGATCATTCCGCTGCTCGACATTCTCCGCGGCACACCGCTGCAGGACGATCAGCGCGAGTACGTCCGCACGGCATTCCAGTCGGCGCGACAGCTGCTGCGGATCGTCGACGATATCCTCGATTACTCCAAGCTCGACGCAAACAAGCTGACCCTCGAGTCGGTCGGGCTGAATCTGCGGGAACTGCTCGACGCGGTGCTGCGACTGATGGAAAAGCAGGCCGAAGCGAAGTCCTTGCAACTGCAGATGGTGCTTGATCCCGCCGTTCGTCTGGCCGTGCGCGGCGACCCGGTGCGTCTGCGCCAGGTGCTGACCAATCTGCTCAGCAACGCGGTCAAGTTCACGGAGCGTGGCCGCATTGACCTGAAGGTCAGCCGGCTCGGCGAGACCCACGAAAGCCACCTGCTTCGCTTCGAGGTGCGCGACACCGGCATCGGCCTCAGTGAATCGGCCCGCAATGGTCTGTTCCAACCGTTTTCCCAGGCCGACGCATCGACGACCCGCACCTTCGGTGGAACCGGCCTTGGTCTGGTGATCTGCAAACGCATCGTGGATCTCATGGGTGGCCGCATCGGTGTTGAATCGACCGAGGGCCGGGGTTCGGTGTTCTGGTTCGAGATTCCCCTGCTGAAGGCGGTGGGGGACATTGCCACCAGCCGCCAGGAACTGAACGGTTCGCGCTGCCTGGTGCTGACTTCCGACGCGTCCATCCAGCGACGGCTCATGGCTGCGCTGCCCACCTGGGGTGTGACGCCAATCCATGCCAGCACCACCCAGGAAGCGCTGGTCAAGCTGCGCGCTGCCGGCAGCCGCAGCCAGTCCTGGGCCTTCGACCTGATGATCGTCGATCTATCGTCGATACGAACCACCGCCGTCGCACTGCAGCGCAGCGTTCTGCGCGAAGCCCCGCTCGCCCGGATCAAGCTGCTGTGGCTTGAGGACGATAGCGGCAACCCGGTGCCGCTGGAGCGCAACGCACGCTTCAGGTTCCTGACCGCTGGCAGCAGTGACATCGAACTCCGGCAGTGCCTGAATGCGCTGATCGAAACGAATCCCGTGCAAGCTTCGGCCGAAAGGACTGACGAGATTGGTCCCGAGAGGGAAGCGCCGCCAGTCAGCGTTGGCAGCGGCAAGCTCAAGGGACACGTGCTGCTGGTCGAGGACAACCCGGTGAACCGCCAGGTGGCCCAGCGCCTGCTGACGCTCAGCGGCCTCACGCTGGACGCCGCGGAAAACGGCAAGGAAGCTCTGGAAAGGCTGCAGGAAGGTCGCTATGCCGCAGTCCTCATGGATTGCCAGATGCCGATAATGGACGGGTACTCCGCAACCCGGAAGCGCCGGGAAAGTGAGCAGCGGCTGGGACTTCCGCGAATACCGATCATCGCGATGACCGCCAATGCGATGGTCGGCGACCGCGAGAAGTGCCTGCAGGCCGGCATGGACGACTACCTCTCCAAGCCACTCAACCGCGCGCTGCTCGAAAACACCTTGAGGCACTGGCTGGACGGTGCCAGCGCACCGCAAGAGGCACCATCGGCTGTGCCTGCCGAACCCGCAGCAACCCCGATTCGCGAAGAGCGTCGCCCGGCACTGGTGGCAGTGCCGGCACCGACCACATCGGCGCCCGAAAACAAGCCCGTTGCTGCATCGGCTTCACCGGACGCGGCCGCACCGCCCGCCCCGCCGGCAGCGGTGACCAAATCGTCTTCTTCCGCTGCTGGCTTCACCACGCCAGCCCTGAGCGCCGCTGTCATCGACGACCTTCGCGACATCATGGGAGCCGAGTTCAACACCCTGATTGCCGTATTTCTGGAAGACGCCCCCAAGGCCATTCTCAAGCTGGAAGCCGCCGCCACGGCCGTCGACCTCGACGCGCTGGTCGGCCCTGCCCATTCGCTGAAGTCGACCAGTGCCAACCTGGGGGGAATGCAGATGTCGGAGCTGGCCAAGCGGATCGAGCACGGTGCACGGCAGGGCCAGCTTTCCGATCCATCCGCCGACGTTGCTCTGCTTGCTGCGGAGTTCGCTCGCGTCGAAACGGCCCTGAAGGACGTTCTGCACAGCCGCGCCTGATCTGGCCCGCTCCGGTTGGTTCACCGCGTGTCACGCGGCGTTTGACAGTCTATTCCGTGTTCTTTCGTGGGCGCTTCCAGCCCGGGATACTGACCTGCTTGCCCCTTGCAACCGTCAACTCGCCCGCTGGCGCCGCGCGGGTGATGGTCGATCCAGCCCCCACCGTCGCGTCCGCGCCGATACTCACCGGCGCCACCAGCGAACTGTTCGAGCCGATGAAGGCGCGATCACCAATGGTGGTGCGGTGTTTGTTGGCACCGTCGTAGTTGCAGGTGATGGTGCCGGCACCGATGTTCACCCGCTGACCGATGTCAGCATCACCCAGGTAGGTCAGGTGGTTGGCCTTGCTGCTCTCGCCCAGACGAACGTTCTTGGTCTCGACGAAGTTGCCGATGCGGGTACCCGCGGCCAGCTCGGTGCCGGGACGCAGGCGCGCGAAGGGGCCGACATGGCAGGGGCCGTGCGTGACCACACCGTCCAGCTCGCAGTGCGCATCGATCATCGTGCCGCTGGCGAGATCGCAGTTTCGCAAGCGGCAGAACGGCCCGATGGACACGTCGTCGCCCAGCCGGTTGACACCTTCGAGAACGACGTTGGCATCGATTTCGACATCCCGACCCACTTCCACCCGCCCTCGCTGGTCGAAGCGCTTCGGATCAGTCAGTCGAACGCCCTTTGCCAGCAATTCCCCGGCACAGCGCTGCCGATACAGCGCTTCGAGTGCGGCAAGTTGTGCCGGATCGTTTGCGCCGGTTGCCTCGTTGGCATCGTCACAGCTGACCAGACGCGCCGGACTGCCATCGGTGGCGGCCATGGCGAAAATGTCGGTGAGGTAGAACTCACCCTGCGCGTTGTCGCTGTCCAGTCGCCGCAGCCAGCCGCGCAGGGCGCTTGCGCGGGCGCAGACGATACCAGTGTTGATGCAGTTGATCGCGGCCTGCTCCGGCGTGGCGTCCCGCTGCTCAACGATGGCAACAACCCTGCCGCGCGCGTCGGTCACGATGCGCCCATAGCCTGTCGGGTCCGGAAGCTGCGCTGCCAGCACCGCCAGCTGATCGTCTGCATCCACCGCCGACAGCAACATTGGACGCAAGGTTTCGGCTCGAAGTAGCGGCACGTCGCCGTAGAGCACCAGCACCTGCGCATCATCCGGGATCGCCGGCATGGCCTGCGCCACGGCGTGGCCGGTGCCCAACTGTTCGCGCTGCTCGGCCCAGACCAGTCGGGTATCCGCGAATGCATCCCTTACCTGATCGCCCCCATGGCCGTACACGACATGAATGACATCAGGCTCCAGCCCGGCGGCCGCATCCAGCACATGCCCGAGCATCGGCCGTCCGGCCAGTGGCTGCAGCACCTTCGGGCGGCGAGAGCACATGCGCTTGCCTTCGCCGGCGGCGAGCACCACCACCTCCAGTCGCAGGGTATGGGAATCGGTCATTTCAGGGCCGGCCCGCATTGTGGAGGCGGACCCCGCCGGGCTGCGCAAGCTGCGGTGTGATTGCTCGGTCATTCATCGGCATACGCCCACTCCATCTTTCTCACATCGTACGCGACCAAAGGCGACACGGCGCACGTCCACCGGCTCTTGCCTCCTCCGGCGCCAATCTGATTGCCCACGCCGGAAAAAGCAAACGCCGGCACGGGCCGGCGTTTGCAGCGCACCAAGGAAGGACAAAGCCGGTCAGTGCTTCAAGGTCTTGCGCAGGCGCTCCAGCGCCTGCAGCTGGGCCATGGCTTCGGCCAGCTTCGCCTGGGCCTCGGCGATTTCCATCTCCTCGCCACGGTTGGCCAGCGCGCGCTCGGCCTCGGCCTTGGCTTCCAGCGCGGCCTGCTCGTCCAGGTCCCTGGCGCGTACGGCGGTATCCGCCAGCACGGTGATGACCTGCGGCTGCACCTCGAGGATGCCGCCGGAGACGTAGAAGAACTGCTCCTCACCGCCAGCCAGGACGATACGCACCTGTCCCGGCTTGAGGCGCGTGATCAGCGGCGCATGACGGGGCGCGATGCCCAGCTCGCCGAGCTCACCGGTGGCGACCAGCATTTCGACGGTGCCGTGGAAGATGCTCTCCTCGGCGCTGACGATGTCGCAACGAATCGTGGATGACATGTTGTTCCTCACTTCGTTCGGAACGTGATTGGTGGTTGGTGGATAGTGATTGGCGACAGCAACCATCGCTGCGCATCAGCTTTCACCGCTCTTGCGAATCACCAATCACGATTCACTAATCACCGCCGAAGGCTTAAGCCGCCTTTTCCTGCAGCTTCTTGCCCTTCTCCATCGCTTCCTCGATGCCGCCGACCATGTAGAAGGCCTGCTCGGG
>JAGRJX010000084.1 GCA_020442545.1 Lysobacterales bacterium | reverse complement strand
CTACCAGGCTGCGCTATACCCCGTTGGATCAGAACCGGCTGGGTCGAACTTTCCGAACGGCCAAGGCCGCCGGAAAGGCGCGGAATAGTAATGCCAGCGCCCCCGCACGTCAACGCGAAGAGACCTTCGACAGCAGGAGACGTCGACTGCTGTCGCGATTCCTGGTCGGTACCCTCATCGAGGAGACGGGCGTACTGACAGCACGAAAGCACCACCATCCATCAACAATGCGCATGATTGGATGCATGACGAAAGCCATCGCAGCTGGGCAGACCCCGATCACACTGTTGGCAGCCTGCCTGGATGTCAGCGCGCCGACGGCGCCACGGACGGACGGTGGCGGCGGCGGATACTTGATCAGCGTCGCCTTGGAACGGCCGCCGTTGTCGTGATCACCACCAGGCCGCAGCATCGCGTACATCGCGGGGCCTCCTCCGCGTTTTACGCTCGGGTGACGCTGCACGCATAATCACCGGATGCACTCGCACAAGTACTGCGGCGCCTGGAAGCCGATCAGCGGGACACGCCGGATGCCGACCGGACCGGCGCCTCGCCCTGGACTGGCGAACGCAGCTCAGATGTCGTCGGACTGGAAGCGTCGACCCGCTCACACAACAAAACAATTGTTACGTGCCGTACGCCATCGCATGGAAACGGGATAAGCTCCCTCGCTTTCTACAATCAGGCTTCTACAATCAGGGGGGAGTGGGATGCGCGGACTGATCCGTTGTGTGTCTTGGGTGTTGCTGTCATTCATGGGCAGTGCCGTGCTGGCTTCGGTTCCACCGATAGCGCGGCTGGCCGGCTTCCAGCCCAACGTCGGCCAGATGGATGACCGTGTTGCCTACTGGGCTGAACACGATGGCGTGTCGCTGTTCGTTACCCGGCAAGGCGAGCTGGTGCATCGCTTCGCCGGCGATGACGGTCGCGACTGGGTGCTGGTGGAACGCATGGACGCGGCGAAGCCGCTGCAGCCATCGGCGCTGGACGCCGGACCTTCACGGATCACCACCATTGCCCTGGACGGCAGCCAGAGCGCGAGCACCACGCACCGGATTGCCCTCGGCGAACCCTGGCCTGGTATTCGGGCGGAATTGTGGCTGGGCGACGGCGGCTTCGAGAAGCGCTTCGAGCTGGCACCACGAGCCGATGTCGGGAACATCCGCATTGCGCTGGATGGTGTGGAAAAGCTGCGCATCGCCGATGACGGCGAGCTGGTCCTGAGCACTGGTCTTGGCGAGGTTGTGCTGAGCGCGCCGGTGGCGTGGCAGGATATTGATGGCCAGCGCCATCCGGTCAATGTCCGCTACAGCAAGACGACCAGCAGCGCATATGGCTTCGCGCTGGGAACCCACGACCTGCGCCATCCCGTCACCATCGACCCGATCATCCGCTCGACGTTTTCCGGCGGCAACAGCGACGAAGTCATCGACAGCCTGAAAGTGGCTTCGAACAGTGTCTATGTCACCGGCTACACCAAATCCGCCAATTTCCCCGGCACCACGGGTGGCTACCAGCCCGTCATTGACCGGGACACGCCGCTGGGTGGCAACCTGTTCATCGCCCGTTACAGCCTGGATCTGACCTCGCTCATCCAGGCCACATATTTCGGCAGCTTCGGCCCCAGTAGTGGTGGTCAAAAGAGCAGCCTCCAGGTTCGCACGCTGGTCGTGGCCGACGACAGCGTTTACATCGCAGGGAACGCGCCCGGTGAAGGAACGCACCTGCCCACCACCGCCGGCGCGCTGCAGACCACGCCAGGTGGCGGCATCAGTGATGCCTATGTTGCACGACTGTCACTGGACCTGACCCAACTGTTGCAGGCCACCTATTACGGCGGTGCCGCTCAGGACATCGCCTGGCCCATGCAAGTCTCCAACGACGGCGTGTTCATTGCCGGATTCACCAACGACGAAGGGCTGCCAGGCTTCACAAACGGGGCAGAACACGGAGCGCTCACACCGCCAGGCTCCAACGGTTCATATGTCGCCAAGCTTTCCAGAGACCTCAGCACCGCGCTGGCCGCAACCTGGATCAGTGGCGGTAACGGCGGCAGCCCGTATGCAATGACGCTGGGGGCCGATGGTTCTGTCTATGTTGGCGGAAACGGCAATGCCAGCCTGTATGAAACCACCGGCGCGTTCCAGCCCAATCTCGCCTCGGTCCCGCCCCGCACCGACGGCTATATTGTGCGGCTGTCGTCCGACCTGGGCACCATCCACCGTTCCACCTACCTGGGCGGCAGCGACTACGAGCGTATCGACAGCCTCGCTTTCGGAGAGAACACCGTCTTCGTTGGCGGCAGCACCGACTCGCCCTTCGATTTTCCCTTCCCGCCCACGGCAGCAGATACCACCCACAGCAAGGGCAGCTCGTTCGTGGCGGCGCTGTCAGCCGACCTGTCCGCTCTCAATGGCGCAAGCTCATACAGCGGTGACGATGTGGTGAGCAGCACCAGCACCGGGGGAATCGCCTTCCACGACGGCAAACTGTTCCTGGCCGGGACGACGCGCTCAGGCACCCTGCCCGGCAGCACCGGCGGTGCCGAGCCGGGCAATACCATCAATGCGATTTGTGGTTTTGCCGCCGTGTTCAATCCGGCACTGACCACCATTCATCAGGGAAGCTTCCTTGGTTGCGGCGACAACCGGCTGCAGGTTTTCGCCATGGATGTCGGCAACGACCTTGTATATGTCGCCGGGCAGACGCGCCGCAACCTGCTGCCAAACGGCGAAGATTCGGCACAGCCAATGAAGGGCGGCGGCGTCGAGGATGGCTTCATCATCGCCACCACCGCCGACCTCGCCGGACCCAAGCCCAATGCCGACATTGCCGTCGAGAAAACCGGCAGCGACAAGCGCATCGCCAACCGCTACATCCGCTACGAAGTGGTGGTTCGCAACCTCGGCCCCGACGATGCCGTTGACGTGCTGGTGCAGGACATCCTGCCGGCGGAACTGGATGCCGCGAGCTGGCGTTGCAGCGGCTTTGATGGTGCCGGCTGTGCGAGCACCAGCGGCAATGGCAATCTGGCTGAAACGGTCACCATCCCCAACGGCGGTCGACTCGAATACTCGATCTGCGGTCGCGCCGACAGCCTGCCGTCGCTGGTGGTGAACACCGCGCAGGCCGATGTCGCCAGCCATACGCTCGATCCGGTAGCCGGCAACAACAGCGACTCGGCGACGATGATCGACCCGCGCCTGTTCGCCGACGGCTTCGAGGACGCCGATCTGCCGCCCTGGTGCCCGCCAACAAGTTAAGGCAACGCTGAACACATTGAAAACAACAAGCCGGCGACTGGCGCCCTTTCGGCAGTCGCCGGCTTCGCCGCGCGCACCGGAGTGCTGGCCATGACCGCGCGATTGATTCTGGCTGTCACGACCATTTGACTCTTAGATGCGAATGATTACTATTTGCGTGCATTCATTCTCCGGAGTCAGCCCATGGACAACCGCCCGAACCCGGCACTGCCGGCCCGATCCCGCGCATCACGACCGCTGTCCGATGGCTCGGTAGCCTTTGACAGCCGTGCCCTGCTGCAGGGAGCGCGCGAAGTGCTGATCCGCCACGGCGACCAGACCTATCGCCTGTACCACACGCGCAACGACAAGCTGATCCTGGTGAAGTAGACCGGCGTTCCGGACATGGTCTACGGCGTCCCCCCGGCAAGCTCGCGCGACATCCGCTGGACCGAGTCCTTGGCGGCCATCGGTCCCCTGCTGTGCCTGTATCCGGTGTCCGAGCCCGACGTACTGTCGGCGCTGGCCATCGCCTCACGGCTTCGGGTCTCGGTGCGCATCGACGTGCACGGCCCCTGCGAATGCCTGAACTTCTTCGATGATGACTGGCGGCCCTGCTGGCGGATCTATCGGCTGCCGGACAGCGACAGACTGTCCTGGGACCAGCTGGTGGCCGAGTGCCTCGGCGAAGACGACGACGAAACGCCGGACTGGCCCTGGCGTTTCGGCACCGCGATCGAACGGCGTCTGGGCAATCCGCTATGGCGGGCCAGCCCGCTGCTGCTGCATTCATCCCGGACCACCGCCGGGGCAGCACGACTGGCCGCCAGCCCGGCCCGACTGTCATTCGCAGGAAATGAAGCAGCCCGGCATATTGCGCGCATCGCCGGCGCCATGCTGGCGGCCTGAGCGAGGCTGAAGGTATCCCTGCCAGGCCATCCGTCTGTGCTGGGAACGGCCTCTGATTCCGACGGCGTTACTCCCGCAGCGCCGCCTGTCTCGGTCGGTGATACCGGGCCGCACTTTACTGTGACTCATCAATCCCGGTACTCGCCATTTACGTCCGATGAGTGTAAATATGTACACCATGAACTACCGCAACGACCCCGACCGTCTCACCGATGCCCAGCAGGCCACGCTGGACTTCATCCGCGAGCATCTGGCGGCGCACGACATGCCGCCGGCACTGGCGGAAATCGCCCGCGCGCTGGGCTTTCCGCACACCAGTTCGGCGCAGAAATGCCTGCAGGCGCTGGAGCGCAAGGGTTACGTGGAACTGCTGCCCGGCAAGGCGCGTGGCATCCGCCTGCGTTCGGCGGCACGTCCGGTCGGCAATGGCCTGCTGCGACTGCCGGTGCTGGGCCGGGTCGCCGCCGGTGCGCCGATTGGCTCGGGAGCCATCGCTGGTGATATCGAGCGCCACCTGCGGGTCGAAGCGTCGTTGTTCCGCCCACGTCCGGACTACCTGTTGCGGGTCGAGGGCGACTCGATGATCGACGACGGCATTCTCGACGGCGACCTCGTTGGCGTACGTCGCCAGCCCACGGCCGAAAACGGCCAGACCGTGGTCGCCCGTCTCGATGGCGAAATCACCATCAAGCGCCTGCAGCACGACGCCGACGGCATCCGCCTGCTACCGCGCAATCCGGCCTACGCGCCGATCATTATCGATCCCGGCAGTGACGACTTCGCCATTGAAGGCCTGTTCGTCGGCCTCTTGAGGACGCTGTAATGGGCCGCGCGCTGCGACTTGATGACGTCCTGTCCGATCCGCGCATCTGGCGCGGCAAGGCTGCCAATCAAACGCCGGATGGGCTATCCACCGGCCACGTCGCGCTGGATGCCGCGCTGCCCGGCGGCGGCTGGCCGCGCTCGGCGCTGAGCGAGATCCTGCTGCCGGCCGATGGCATCGGCGAGCTGCGCCTGCTGCTGCCGGCGCTGGGTGAACTCAGCCGCCAGAGCGGCAACGTGGTGCTGATCGATCCGCCCTACACGCCGTTCCCGCTGGCCTGGCAGGCGCAGGGGCTGGATCTGGCCAGGCTGCAGATCGTCGACAGCGGCGGGCGCGACAGCCTGTGGTCGGCCGAACAATGCCTGCGCGCCGGTGCCTGCGCGGCAGTGCTGCTGTGGCCACGGCAGGCCGATGACCGCGCCCTGCGTCGGCTGCAGGTGGCAGCGGAGTCCGGACAGTCGATGGGCTTTGTCTGTCGCGACGCCCGCCATGCCGGGCAGTCGTCGCCGGTCGCACTGCGTCTCCGTCTGCACGCACGTCCAGTCGAAATCGAAGTGCTGAAATGCCGTGGCGCGGCGCCGCCAACCCAACGCATCCCGTTCGCGGACGGGCGACATTGAGGCGCGTCGGAAATGCTCTGGGCCTGTCTGCGGCTGCCGTCGCTGGCCATCGACGCCGTTCTCCGGCAGCGCGATGAGCCGACGAAGCAACAGCCTTTCGCGCTGATCGATGGGCCGCCGCAGCGTCGCGTGTTGGCGGCGCTGAACGATGCCGCGCTCGCGCTCGGCCTGAAGCCCGGGCAGTCGCTGGC
>JAGRJX010000370.1 GCA_020442545.1 Lysobacterales bacterium | reverse complement strand
AGCAGCACCGTCCAGCTCTTGAAGCTGCCGCGCTTTTCTGTGACCGCGAGCGAGTGGATCAGCGCAGTGCCGACCAGCCACGGCATGAACGAGGCGTTCTCGACCCGATCCCAGAACCACCAGCCGCCCCAGCCCAGCTCGTAGTAGGCCCACCAGCTGCCGAGCACGATGCCCAGCGTCTGGAAGGCCCAGGCCACGTTGGTCCAGGGGCGCGACCAGCGCACCCACTGCGTCCAGTCCGGTGTCGTGGGCGAGGAAGCGGAGGAGCGGTTGCCGAGCAGGGCGGCGACGGCAAAGGCAAAGGCCACCGAAAAGCCGACATAGCCCATGTAGATCATCGGCGGGTGGATGATGAAGCCGGGGTCCTGCAGCAGCGGGTTCAGGTCGTGGCCTTCGACGGCGGCCGGGAGAAGGCGCTCGAAGGGATTCGAGGTGAACAGCATAAAGCTGATGAAGCCTATTGCGACCAGTCCCAGCACCGCCAGGACGCGGGCGACGACCTCAGCCGGCAGGCTGCGCGAGAAGCGCGCCACGGCAGCCGTCCACAGCGACAGCACCAGTGCCCATAGCAGCAGCGAGCCTTCGTGTGCGCCCCAGACCGCAGTGATGCGGTAGTGCATGGGCAGCAGGCTGTTGCTGTTGCGAGCAACATAGGCTACCGAGAAGTCCTGCCCGGCAAAGGCAATCGTGAGCATCGCGAACGAAGTCAGCACCAGTGCCAACTGCGCATATGCAGCGGGTCGCGCCACGGCAATCAGTGCATCGTGCCCACGTTGCGCGCCCCACAACGGCAGCACGCACTGGAGGACGGCGACCAGCAGGGCGAGGATCAGCGCAACCTGTCCAAGCTCCGGAATCACGGCGTGGCGTCTCCGTCAGCCGCCCCGGACTCAGCGCCTGGCTGCGGCTCGGCGTCCCGTTTGTCGCGCGCTTCGATCAGCGCTTTCTCGAGTTCCACCGGCCGATAGGTTTCGTCATGCTTTGCCATCACGTGATCGGCAACAAATCGTCCGTCGATCAGATGCCCTTCGGTGATCACGCTTTGCCCTTCGCGGAACAGGTCGGGAAGCACGCCCTTGTAGCGGACGGGCACGTCCTCCAGACGATCGGTGATGATGAAGTCAACGTCCAGCGAGCCTTCGCTGCGGCGCACGCTGGCTTCCTTGACGATGCCGCCGAGGCGGAATCTGGCATCCTCCGGCGCTTCGCCTGCGTGGATCTGCGACGGCGTCACCAGATAGCTGCGGTTGGCCTGCAGTGCCAGTGTGATCATCACCGCGGCGGCGATGGCGGCAAGCAGAGTGAGCGCCACCGTCCACAGGCGGCGTTTGCGGGTCGGGTTCATGCGTTCTGCTTCTTCTGTTCGCGGGCCGAATCACGACGCGCGCGTTGTTCGATGCCGCGCAACAGGCGACGACGTTGGAAGCGTGGCGCCAGCCAGTCCCAGAGCAGAAAAACGGCGAACGCACCGTAGCTGCTCCAGACGTATACGCCGTACTTGCCCATGGCCAGTGCATCCATCATGCCCCCAGCTCCTTCGCCACCCGCCGGACCCAGTCCTTGCCGGACTCCATTGCCAGCATCTGCAACTGCGTGCGCCGCAGCAGCGAGCCCATGAACCACAGCTTGGTGCCGATGGTGATCAGTACCAGCGGCAGCACCATGCTGGCATCAATGCTGGATTCGCCCATCAGCTTGATCGTGGCGCCCTGATGCAGGGTGTTCCACCACTCGACCGAGAAATGCACGATCGGCACGTTGACCACGCCGATCAGTGCGAGGAATCCGGCGGCGCGGGCAGCGGCTCTACGATCCTCGATCGCGGCGTTGAGGCCGATCACGCCGAGGTACAGGAACAGCAGCACCAGTTCCGAGGTCAGACGCGGATCCCAGGTCCACCAGGTGCCCCACATCGGCTTGCACCAGAACGAACCGGTCGACACACACAGGAACGCGAACAGCGCCCCCGTCGGCGCCAGTGCCTGCGCCATCATCGCCGACAGTCGGGTGTTGAACACCAGGCCCAGCGCAGCCCAAC
>JAGRJX010000369.1 GCA_020442545.1 Lysobacterales bacterium | reverse complement strand
ATGTTCTGCAGGTTCGGATCGGATGACGACAGCCGGCCGGTGGCGGCGCCGGCCTGGTGGTAACTGGTGTGCACGCGGCCGGTGCGCGGGTTGATCGCCTCCGGCAGCTTCTCGGTGTAGGTCGAGCGCAGCTTGGCGAGGCCGCGATATTCGAGGATCAGCTGCGGCAGTTCGTGCTGATCGGCCAGCTGTTCCAGCACGTCCTCGTTGGTGGACGGTTGGCCTTTCGGCGTCTTGGCGATCACAGGCAGGCCGAGCTGCTCGAACAGGATGCCCTGCAGCTGCTTGGGCGAATCGAGGTTGAAGTTCTGCCCGGCGATCTCGTGGGCGCGCTGCTGCGCGGCGTGCTGGCGACGGCCGAGGTCGTTGCTCTGCCGGCGCAACTCATCCGCATCGATCTGCACGCCGTTTTCCTCGATGCGGAACAGCACAGGCACCAGCGGCATCTCGATGTCGCTGAACACGCGCTGGAGACCTTCCTCCTTCTGCAGTTCCGGCCACAGGTGGCGGTGCAGGCGCAGGGTGATGTCGGCGTCCTCGGCGGCGTAACGGGTGGCGGTGTCAAGATCCACCGCGCTGAACGGAATCTGCCTGGCGCCCTTGCCGCAGACGTCCTCGTACTTCATGGTCTGGTAGCCGAGGTAGCGGCTGGCCAGGCTGTCCATGTCGTGGCGCGACAGGCCAGCGCGGTAGACGAAGCTCTCCAGCATCGAGTCGAAGGCGTAGCCGTTTACGGCGATGCCGTGCTGCGCCAGCACGTGCATGTCGTACTTGCCGTGCTGCGCCAGCTTGGCGATGCCATCGTCCTCGAAGATCGGTTTCAGTGCCGCCAGCACGCTGTCGCGATCCAGTTGTTTCGGTGCGCCAGGGTAGTCATGCGCCAGCGGGACATACGCTGCCTTGCCCGGCTCGGTGGCGAAGCTGAGGCCGACGATGGTCGCCTGCAGCGGGTCGAGGCTGGTGGTTTCGGTATCGAAGCAGACCAGCTCGGCGTTCTTCAGTTGCTCGACCAGTTCGTCGAAATCGGCTTGCTCGGTGACGCAACGGTATTCACCCACTTCGTCCGCGCCGCTGGCAACGGCGGCGGGTTCGGCACCCGACGGCGCGGGTGCGGGTTTGGCGTTGTCGCCAACCGCACCGCCATCCAGTTCGCGCAGCGCCTGGTTCATCTCGAAGCGGCCGAACAGCTCGCGCAGCTTCTCGGTGTCGCGTTCGCCACGGGCAAGCTCCTGCGGGCCGCGATCCAGTTCGACGGTGGTGCGGATGGTGACCAGGTCGCGGTTCAGCGGCAGACGTTCCAGCACCGCCCGCAGGTTTTCGCCGACCTTGCCGCCGACGTCATCGGCATTGGCGATCACGCCGTCGAGGTCGTCGTACTTGGCCAGCCATTTGGCAGCGGTTTTCGGGCCGCACTTGTCGACGCCGGGCACGTTGTCGACCTTGTCGCCCATCAGCGCGAGGAAATCGATGATGCGCTCGGGCGGCACGCCGAACTTCTCGATCACGCGCTCGCGGTCGGTGACGCTGCCGCTCATGGTGTTGACCAGGGTGATGCCCGGCCCTACCAACTGCGCGAAATCCTTGTCGCTGGTGGAGATGATCACGTCCATGCCGGCTTTTGCGCCGGCCTCGGCCAGGGTGCCGATCACGTCGTCGGCTTCCACGCCCGGCACGCGCAGCAGCGGGATGCCCAATGCCTCCACGATCTCGACCATCGGCTCGCGCTGGGCGCGCAGGTCATCCGGCATGGGCGGCCGATTGGCCTTGTATTCGGGGTCGAGTTCGTCGCGGAAGGTCGGTCCGGAGGCATCCAGCACGAAGGCGAGGAAGTCGGGATTCTCCTTGAGCGTGCTGCGCAGCATGTTGACCACGCCGAACAGCGCGCCGGTGGGTTCGCCGGCACTGTTGCTCAGCGGCGGCAGCGCGTGGAAGGCGCGGTAGAAGTAGCTCGATCCGTCGATCAGCACCAGGCGGGGCATCCGGAACTCCTCATGCAAAAAGCAATGGCTGACGATGCTATTGTCTCAGCTGTGGAGCGTGCTGGAAAAAGCGCGGCACGAAAAGCAGGGGTTGCGTAGTCCATCCGCTGGAGAACGGCCATGAAGCCACGATTTCCGACATCGACACTGCTTTCGCTGGCGTTGATTGCCGTGACGCCCGCGCTGGCGTATTCGCAAACCCGAACCAGCGACGACGAGCCCCCCGGCCTGCCGCCACTGGCGATGGACGACCCCGGCGTCGGGCCAGTCGCTGACAGCAGCATCAAGGCGGCCGTCGAGCCTGCGGCAGTGACCGAAGCCGATGCCGTCGAGGCGTCGCCGGAAACGGTTGCCGAACGACCCGGGACGATCAGTCTTGACGAGGCGCGTGCCGCCAGCCTTCCGGTCATCACGGTACGCACCGATCCGGTCACCGGCGACCGGGTTGAGGAAACCCGCGAGAACGGCAAGCTGGTGCGCGTGCTGGTACAGCCCAAGGACGCGCCGGCCTACGTGCTGCACGATGCCAACGGTGATGGTCGCGTCGATGCCAGCGACGCCGAAGGCCCGGTACAGCCGGTTTACTGGGAACTGTTCAAGTGGGACTGAAGGTCTCGCGACGACGGACCGGACTGCGCTGACGCATGCGCTTCGCGGAGGGAGTGGAGCGCGTCAGCGCTTGGTTGGACCGCTGGCTGGAGCGTGTCAGCGGCATCGCCATCGCGGCGATGGTGCTGCTGATGTTTGCTCTGGTCGCGGCGCGCTACCTGTTCAGCATCGGCAGCATCGCTGGGCAGGAAGCCGTGCAATGGCTGCATGCGCTGGCCTTTCTGCTGGGCGCATCGGTGGCGCTGCGCGCAGATGCCCACGTGCGCATCGACATCCTGCAGCAGCGCTGGCTGACGCGCACGCGTGAGCTGATCGAGCTGATTGGCCTGCTCGCGCTGCTGCTGCCGTTCTGCGTCTTCGTGGTTTGGGTCAGCCTTGACTACGTTGCTGCCAGCTGGTC
>JAGRJX010000083.1:3127-6306 GCA_020442545.1 Lysobacterales bacterium | reverse complement strand
AGTGCAAGAACTCGCCGGGCATCGTGCCGATTCGCGACGGCGAGGTCAGCTATGGCGACATGGAACGTGTGCTGGAAGCCGCCAAGGCGGTGGCCATTCCAAGTGACCAGAAGATTCTGCACGCCATTGCGCAGGAATACATGATCGACAACTCGCAGGAAGGCATTCGTCATCCGGTGGGCATGTCCGGTGTGCGCCTGGAAGTGCGGGCGCACCTCATCGTCGGCGCGCAGTCGGCGGCGGCCAATATCGGCAAATGCGTGAACCGCTGTGGCCTGCAGGTGGACGACCTGATCCTGTCCTCGCTGGCTTCCAGCCATGCCGTGCTGACCAGCGACGAGAAGGAGCTGGGCGTGGCGCTGGTCGATATTGGCGCCGGCACCACCGACATCGCCGTGTATGCGCAGGGCTTCATCCGTCACACCGCGTCGCTGCCGATCGCCGGCGACCAGGTCACCAACGACATCGCCCACCTTCTGCGCACGCCGACGCCGCATGCTGAAGAGATCAAAGTGCGCTACGCCTGCGCGCTGGCGCAGCTGGCGACGGCGGAAGAGTCGATCCAGGTGCCAAGCATCGGTGATCGTCCGCCGCGTCGTCTGGCGCGACAGGCCCTGGCCGAGGCGGTGCAGAACCGCTACGAGGAAATCTTCGAAATGGTCCAGGCCGAGCTGCGTCGCAGCGGCTTCGAGGATCTGGTCCGCGCCGGCCTGGTGCTGGCCGGCGGTGCCTCGAAGATGGAAGGCGTCTGCGAGCTGGCCGAGGAAATGCTGCACATGCCGGTACGCGTCGGGATCCCGCAGTACGTGCAGGGGCTGGGCGAGGTGATCGGCAACCCGGTGCATGCCACCGGTGTCGGCCTGCTGCTGGCCGGTGCACAGATCGAGAGCCCGCGTCGCCCACGAGCAGTGGTCGGCCGCGTGGGTGGCTTGTGGTCGCGTTTCGGCAACTGGTTCCGCGGGGAGTTCTGATTGATGAAAAAGATCGGACATCCTGTCGCGACTTTTTCGCGAACGATCCGGGCAAGGCCCGTCCACGTTTGCCACGCCGGACGTTTGTCCGTCGTGCGGGCACATCCCTGTGCCGGAGCCATGCCATGTGTCAGACATCCTGTCGCGACTCTCTTGCGAACGATCGGGGCAAAGCCCGTCCACGTTCGCCACGTCGGGCATTCGCCCGTCGCGTCCGCACATCCCTGTGCGATCTCGCTATTCACCCATTTCAGTGATGCGGCGATTGCCGCATCCAGCAATGCGTCGCGACGGATGGATGCCGTCGCGGCCATGACGCGCCCGGATGGATACCGGGTGCGTGTCCGGGGCAACCGCGACCAAAACCGGTCGCACTATCAACAGGGCAATCGCCGGGGCAATCCGGTTTACGGAGGAAACAATAATGTTTGAATTCGTCGAAAAGGCCGCACCGAATGCGGTGATCAAGGTCGTGGGCGTGGGCGGCGGCGGCGGCAATGCCGTGTCGCACATGGTCAACAACAGCGTCGATGGCGTGGAGTTCATCTGCGCCAATACCGACGCACAGGCCATTTCCAGCGTGGGCGCCAAGACCCTGCTGCAGCTCGGTAGCAATGTCACCAAGGGCCTGGGCGCAGGCGCCAATCCGGAAGTCGGTCGTCAGGCCGCACTGGAAGATCGCGAACGCATCCAGGAAACGCTTCAGGGTGCTGACATGGTCTTCATCACCGCCGGCATGGGGGGTGGCACCGGTACGGGTGCCGCACCGGTGGTGGCGCAGCTGGCCAAGGAGATGGGCATCCTGACCGTGGCCGTGGTCACCAAGCCGTTCCCGTTCGAGGGCCGCCGCCGCATGCAGGTGGCGCTGAAGGGCATCGAGGAACTGAGTCACCACTGCGACTCGCTGATCACCATTCCCAACGAGAAACTGCTGACCGTGCTCGGCCGCGAGGCGACCATGGTGCAGGCCTTCCGCGCCGCCAATGACGTGCTGCAGGGCGCGGTGCAGGGCATTGCCGACCTGATCGTGCGTCCCGGCCTGATCAACGTCGACTTCGCTGACGTGCGCACGGTGATGAGCGAGATGGGCATGGCGATGATGGGCTCCGGTCGCGCCCGCGGCGAGGATCGCGCCATCGTTGCCGCCGAGTCGGCGATCAGCAATCCGCTGCTGGAAGACGTCAACCTGTCCGGCGCCTGCGGCATCCTCGTCAACATCACCGCCGGCCAGGATTTCTCGATGCGCGAGTTCGACGAAATCGGCCGCACCATCGAGGAGTTTGCTTCGGAAGACGCTACGGTGGTCATCGGCAACGTCATCGACAATGACCTGCAGGACGAGATCCGCGTCACCGTGGTCGCCACCGGCCTCAATCGCGGCGCCATCGCCCAGCCGAAGCCGGTTGAAGCCGTGAAGGATCGGCCGATCACGCTGGTGCGCAATGGCACCACCGGTCAGGTCGAGCATTTCGACAACGAAGTACCGGCTGATCATCGCGGGGCGGGAATGCGTGGAGCAGAGACGGCGCCGGCGGAAAGCGGCAAGCCCGCGGCCGGCAACATGGACTACCTGGATATTCCGGCGTTCTTGCGTCGTCAGGCCGACTGACGCTACCCCGGAAGCACGCTTCGGCCCGGGAAGGATTCCCGGCGCGGTGACGCTTTCACCGCCGCGATCCGTGCAAGCGAGCAAGGATTGCGCCACGCTGCGCGATCAGGTGGCACCGCCCGGCCACCATTGGCAGGCGGCACGGCACTCTCCTCCGTGAGTGTCGTGTCGCCCGACCTTTGTTTCGGGTGAATGCTGTGGTGTTCCTGCCACCTTCGCCATGCAGCAATCGGCTCGAAGCCTTCACCCGCCGCAACGTGAACGGCTGCTCAATTGCCGGGAAAATGCGTTGCAAAAACACAACAAATTGTTGCAGTTCCCTTTCGGCGGGCCGGAATCGCGTGATAACCTTGTTGTAATTTGCCGCATTCCGTCGGGATATCCAGCCTCATGATCAAGCAGCGCACGTTGAAGAACGTGATCCGCGCCACCGGCGTGGGCATCCATTCCGGTGAAAAGGTCTACCTCACGCTGCGACCGGCGGCGGTCGATACCGGCATCGTTTTCCGCCGGGTCGACCTGACCGAGCCGGCCGAAATCAAGGCCTGTGCCGACTGTGTTGGCGAAACCAGCATGTCCACCACGCTGGTGCAGGACGG
>JAGRJX010000083.1:0-3053 GCA_020442545.1 Lysobacterales bacterium | reverse complement strand
CTGTCGTCGGCCGAAGTGCCGATCATGGACGGTTCGGCCGGTCCCTTCGTGTTCCTGATCCAGTCCGCCGGCATCGAAGAACAATCCGCGGCGAAGCGCTTTGTGCGCATCAAGAAGACGCTGACGGTGAAGGATGGCGACAAGTGGGCGCGCTTCGAGCCGTTCGACGGTTTCAAGGTCGGCTTCACCATCGACTTTGACCACCCGATCTTCACCAAGGGCACGTCAAACGCCGAAATCGACTTCTCCACGACCTCGTTCGTGAAGGAAGTCAGCCGCGCCCGTACCTTCGGTTTCATGCGCGACATCGAAATGCTGCGCGAGCGCAACCTGGTGCTGGGCGGCAGCATGGAGAATGCGGTGGTGCTCGATGACTACCGTGTGCTCAACGACGACGGCCTGCGCTACGAGGACGAGTTCGTGAAGCACAAGATTCTGGACGCGATCGGTGACCTGTACCTGCTGGGCCACAGCCTGGTGGGTGCGTTCTACGGTTACAAGTCCGGTCATGGTCTCAACAACCAGCTGCTGCGCGCCCTGCTGGCTGATCGCAGCGCCTGGGAGGAAGTGACCTACGACGATCCGGTCAGTGCGCCGATCTCCTACGCCCATCCGGCGCAGGCGATGTAGTCACCAGGCCGGCATGGGTGCGCCGCTTCGTGACGGAGCACGCGCAATCGCCGGCGAAATCGTGTTAGGTTCCGACCCCGGCAGGCGTTTTCGACGCTCACTGGGGGTCTGGCAGGGAAGCCAGTCGTCGCAGGATGTCCCGGAGTTCCGGGTCGCCGATGGCGGTAGCGGCATCGTCGAGATGACGGCGGGCTGCCGAGGAAAGTGGTGGTACGGGTGACGACACCCGCGGGGGATGGTCGGTTGGCTGTGGTTCCATGGCACCGTCAGCAAGTCGCGTCGTCGTAACCTTGATGGTCAGCTCGCGGACCTTGAGTCCCAGCGCGGCAGCCGCGGCCAGCAGGTCGTCGGTCTGCAGCCGCAGCCGGGTCTTCCAGATCGGCGAGGCGACCAGAAATACAAGCCTGTCGGTATCGACGTTGGCCAGCCTGCAGCGGCTGGCGAGGGTTTCCGGCAGGGACTGGCGAAGTTGCCGGTCGAGCGCATTGATCAGTTCGGCGCGCTCGATGATGCCGCCAAGTCCGTTCGAGAGCGCCTCGTTCAGCGAGCTCGGGCCGGCTTTTTTGTCTGGTGGCATGGCTTGAACGAGATTCCGGGGTCGAATGAACGTCATCATCGTATCGAAATTCCTGACCGCGCCGAAGAAGCTGGCGCTGCGCGATCCCCGGGTCGCAGCCATGCTCGGTGCCTTCGTGGCGGTCCTGCTGGGTGCCGGCGCCGGCATCGGCTACCTGCTCCGCGGCGACAACGCCAACGCACTGGCCGAACTGGCCATCCTGCGCGACCAGGTCTCCCAGCAGCAGGAAGACCTCGACGATGCAAGGCAGAAGACCCAGCGTGATGTCGATGCACTGGCCGTGCGCATGGCCGAGCTGCAGGCCACCGCGGTCCGTCTCAACGCCTTGGGCGAGCGCCTGACCCGTGTCGGCCAGCTGGATCAGGGCGAGTTCGATTTCAACGAGACACCGGCCCTCGGCGGTCCCGAGGAAGAAGCGGGCGCGATGCCGATCACCGAGCGCAGCCTGCTTCAGTCCATGGACGATCTTTCCGCGCAGTTCTCCTGGCAGGCCGAACAGATGGATCTGCTGGAGAGCCTGCTGCTGGATCGTGACGTCGACCGCAGCCTGATGCCGTCGCTGCGCCCGATCGCCAGCGGCTACGCCTCCTCCAGCTTCGGCTACCGCACCGATCCGTTCACCGGCAAACGCGAATTCCACAAGGGCCTCGACTTCCACTCCGGCCGCGGCGCGCCGGTGCTGTCGGTGGCTGATGGCGTGGTGTCCTTCGTCGGCAAGCGCAGCGGCTACGGCAACGTGGTCGAAGTGGATCACGGTGGTGGCTACATGACGCGCTACGCACACAATCAGGAAAACCTGGTCAAGCCGGGGCAGCGCGTGCATGCCGGCACCCAGATCGCCAAGATGGGCTCCACCGGCCGCTCCACCGGACCGCACGTGCATTTCGAGGTCTGGGTCAACGGCCGGATCGTCAACCCGTACCAGTACCTGAAGTCGGCGCGCGGGTAACGCCGCCGCCATCGCTGGCGGCCCCGATCGGGCGCCGTCTGCCCCGCGAATGCCCGGACAGCGGGCAATGCGGCTCCCGGGATCAGCGCTCGACGCCGTGCATTCGGCGCTTGAAAGACGCGATCCACTCCCCACGTTACAATGATGCGCTTGGCCGCCTGCGCGGCCTTTTCCTTTACGGTCGGCCCTAACAGTGGCGCGGCGGTGCATCCACCAATCAAGAAAACTCCCATGCTCAACCGTGTCCTGACTTCCGTCTTTGGCAGCCGCAATGAGCGCCTGCTCAAGCAGCTCGACAAGAACGTCAACAAAATCAATGCGCTGGAGCCTGAGTTCGAGAAACTCAGCGATACCGAACTGCAGGCCAAGACCGCCGAATTCCGAGGCCGTCTGGAAAAGGGCGAGACGCTCGACCAACTCCTGCCGGAAGCCTTCGCCACCGTGCGCGAGGCCGCCCGCCGCGTGCTCGGCATGCGCCACTACGACGTGCAGCTNNCAGCTGATCGGCGGCATGGTGCTGCACATGGGCAAGATCGCCGAAATGCGCACCGGTGAGGGCAAAACCCTGGTCGCTACGCTGCCGACCTACCTGAACGCCTTGCCCGGCAAGGGCTGCCACGTGGTCACCGTCAACGACTACCTGGCGCGTCGTGATTCGGCCTGGATGGGCAAGGTGCACGCCTTCCTTGGCATGAGCGTTGGCGTGGTCTATCCCGGCATGCCGCATGGCGACAAGAAGGCCGCCTATGACGCCGACATCACCTACGCCACCAACAACGAAATCGGCTTCGACTACCTGCGCGACAACATGGCGCTGGATGCCGACAACCGTTTCCAGCGCGGTCTGCAGTACGCCATTGTCGACGAGGTCGACTCCATCCTGATCGACGAGGCGCG
>JAGRJX010000368.1 GCA_020442545.1 Lysobacterales bacterium | reverse complement strand
GTCACCTTGTTGCCCACCCACAGTCCGATGGTGAAGGGTTCGGTGCTGAGCGATTCGTCACCCTTGGCCAGCGCCTCGCGACGCAGCACCTCCATCGCACAGATCAGTGCCGTGGCACGCTGAAACTGCTGCAGCGTCAGCAGGCGCAGGGTGTAACGCATGATCACGGCCAGACCGCGCGAGCCGTCGTAGCCGCCCAGGTTGCCCTGCATGCGCCGAATGGCCATGGTGAAGGCGGCTACACCTAGGTACGCCTCCGTCTTGCCACCGCCGGTAGGGAACCACAGCAGATCGGCATAGGCTTCGACCGGTTGCACACGATCCGGGTGCGTCGGGTCGGCCAGCGATGGGATCGACAGCAGCAGGAAAGCCAACTGGAACGGGCGCCAGCTGCGGTTCTTCAGTACGTCGAACTGGTCGACGGTGACGTCCTTGCCACGCCGGATTTCGAGGGCGTATTGGCTACGCACGCGCTGCGTGGCCATTGCCCGGTTGGCGAAACGGAAGGCCGCCAGGGCATTCGCGTCGCTCTTCAGCGTATCGATACCCTGCTGCAGGCGAGTGTGGATCTCCTGGCATCGATCCATTGCCTGTTGCGACTGCGCGTCGTAGCCAAGCACGTCGATGCCGACCCGAGCACGCTGCTCATCGATCCACGCGGCGTAATCCTTGGTCAACAGGTTGAGGGCGTCGACCAGCGGATCGATGTCCAGTGTGGCGAGGCGCTGCATGTCGAGCAGGCCACTGCTCACCATTTCCTTCATCGCCGGCCGGTCGGCGGGGTCCAGCCCCGGTGTCTCGGTGACCTGCACCTCGTACTGCGGCATGACAGTGATGCGCACCTCGGTGGCCAGCGTCACGTCATCCGCCGCTTCGGCATGGACGGCGACGCCGTGCCCCACCGCGAACTCCACCCGGTTGCGGTAGATCATCTCCAGCGATTCACGCTCCGGGTCCATACCGTCCGCATCCAGCACAGGCCGGCGGCGGAAGATTGCGCGCTTGGGTGCTTCAGCTTCCGAACGCACGATCAGCTCCGGCTGGAACACCCAGGCGGAATCGCGGTTGGTCTCGGGTTCCTCCTGTGCATTGACCAGGAATAGTGTCACCAGGCGGTCACCATTCGCGTTCTTGGCACGCACGGAGCCTTGCACCCGCACTTCGGGATAGCTCTTGTCCGGCGCCTGATGGGGGATCACGCCTTCGCTGAGCGGCAGCACCAGCTTGCCGCCGCAGGGGATGCGTTGCCAGACCTTCGCCTTGGTCTGCTCCTCGGCACCGGTCTCCTTGTTCTTGCGGGTGCGGAAGATCTCGTGCTCATCGCTGCGCTCATAGCGACCCCAGCGCACTTCGATCTCGATTCGCTCGGCGTCGCCATCCACGCAAAAGGTCATGCCGAGACTACTCGGCACCAGCGACTGGTTGCTGGCCGCGTCGATCTCGTCTGCCGCATCGGATTCGGGCTCGACACGGCCCGTCGCCGTGCCGAACTCCGCACCGGGTTCATGCTGGCCGGGCGCCTTCGGGTCGGTGGGCTCCTCGACTTCGTCGTTCGCCAGTGGCCCTTCGAGCCCTTCGATGCCGCCCTGTGCCGCCTCACGCGGAGCGAGCTTGCCCACCAGATAGCGATCCCGCACACCCATGTCGACGATACGCTCATGAGGGCCGCCAGCCGGACCGAGCAGATCGTCCATCACGGCCAGTTGCAGCAATTCGCGGATGTAGGCAAGTTCCTGCTGATGCTGGGGTGAACGGGCGTCAGAACCGACCGTCGGCACCTCGGCGATGGTCTTGTGCAATGCCTTGGGCAGGGCTTCGACGAAATCGGTCCACTGGACCCGACCAATACTTCCCGAAGACGGTGGCGTGAGTGCAGTGAGGCCGATCGAGACGGGGTCGGTGACCGACAGCAGGCGGTCGAAATAGAGCGTGGTGGTCTTGAGATCGGAACGGACCCTCAGTACACGCCCGACACGGGTGATGTTTCCGGCCGGGTTCAGGACCAGGACCCAATCGTCCTCCGCGATGGCCTGGTAGAGGGAACGCTCACCCTGGAGGACTAAAATGTAGGGTGCAAGCCTTTGGTCGGTGCCGAGGCCGTGATCTGTGGCGATCCATGCGTTGAGGTTCGTGTTGTGTGCCATGCCAGGTTCCCTCAGGCGCTTCGAATAGGAATCAGCGTCCCGAGGTACGCTTTGTTGTCTGCTCTGGTCTTCTTCTCATAACCCAGCGCGTCACAAACTGCTTCGATCTTCTGGCAGAAAACATCCGCGTTCAGTGGAATCATCCAAAGCTCGCCTCTGGTTGGTTCCTCCCGGTTGGTGCTTTGCCACTGCACCTCATCGTTCAGAGGATGCTCGGGTCTGAACGGATGAACATTGAAGATCTTATGGTCGACCTGGGTGATCCAGGACGCGCCCACTTCCGTGATTGCACCCCACGAAACCTTGGTGTTCTCGCTCGTCACGAAGAGGACGAATATTTTCTGAGTCGAATAGCTCTCTACGAAAAACTCTCTCAAATAGTCGTAGACGCCTCTGCCTTCCGGTACGCGGCAGATTTCATCGTCACAATTCGTATAAAGGATGTCCTCGGCTGGCACGTTGTTGTGCAGGAGCATCTGATAAATGATGTCGGCGAATGGTTTGTCAGGATACGTCTGACTGATGAGTATCTTTTTCTTCTGGGAATCGATGAGCGACTTCAGCCCAAGGTCTGGGCTATTGTCGTTTATCGATTTTGTGATGGCACCTTCGATCGCTTCGCGAGACAAGCCGGAGCCGAGGTCCAACAGGTTGTTGGCGGCTTCCTCGCTCGCCTTCCTGCGGAAGGCATCGACATTGCGACGGAGCCGCTGCTCATTGTCTTTTTGCTCGTCTTGCTTTTGCTGCTTCTTCTTCGCTT
>JAGRJX010000367.1 GCA_020442545.1 Lysobacterales bacterium | reverse complement strand
CCACCGTGCTCGGCAGCTTCGTCGCTGCGGTCAAGCTCAAGTTGCCGCTGAACCTGGTCACGATTGCTGCCGCCGTCGAGAACATGCCGGATGGCGACAGCTATCGTCCGGGCGACGTGCTGACCTCGATGTCCGGCAAGACCATCGAAGTGCTGAACACCGATGCCGAAGGTCGCCTGATCCTCTGCGACGCGCTGACCTACGCGCAGCAGACCTTCGAGCCGCAGACGCTGATCGACGTCGCCACGCTGACCGGTGCCTGCGTGGTCGCGCTGGGCAAACACGCGCACGGCCTGATGTCCAAGCACGATGACTTGGCCGACGAGCTGCTGGCCGCCGGCAACGACGTCCACGACCGCGCCTGGCGTCTCCCGCTGTGGGATGACTACCAGCCGCAGCTGGATTCCGTGTTTGCCGACTTCACCAACCTCGGCGGCAAGTGGGGCGGCGCGATCACCGCCGGCTGCTTCCTGTCGCGCTTCACGGAAGGCCAGCGCTGGGCGCATCTGGACATCGCCGGCAGCGCCTGGGACGAGGGCCGCAAGGGTCTCGCCACCGGTCGTCCGGTGAACCTGCTGGTGCAGTGGCTGATTGATCGCTGCGCCTGAGCCCGCGCATCGAAGCAGCATCCGCGAGCAGCGCATGAACGACGAACAGCGGCCCGACGACCACGAAGCGGATCAGCCAACGGCGGACGGCAGCCAGCCTGCGGTCACGCCGGGCGTGTCGACCGCGCGCGATCCGGCCATCGTGCGCGGCAAGTCGCAGGCCATCGCCGCCATCCTTGGCCTGTCGCTGATCAACGGCATGCTGGTCACGAAGTTCAGCGGCGGGCTGGAAGGCGGTAGTAGTCCGATCGACCTGCTTACCGCGCTGGCCCTGTTTGCCGTCGGATTCTGGTGGCTGCACCTTGATGGTCGCGAGAGCGGCTATCGGCGCAGCCCGCTGTTCAATATCGGCATCGTCCTGCTGGCGCTGATCTTCGTGCCGCTGTACTTCGTGCAGGCGCGCCCGGCGGGCAAGCGCTGGCAACCGGTCCTTGGCTTCTTCGGCCTGATCCTCGCCAGCAGCATCGCTGCCGCCATCGGCGCGATGATGGCTGGCGGTGGCGCGGGACCGGTGCTCTGAGATGCCGCGCGCCGACTTCTACCTGATCCAGAAGGACCGCTTCCGGGAGCAGCCGCTGCTGCTGGTCTGCGAGCTGGCCAAGCGCGCGCTGGCGGCGCAGCAGCCGACGCTGATTCTGACCCGTGATCCGCAGCAGGCCGAGGAACTGGACGAACTGCTGTGGGCCTTCGACGAGGATGCCTACCTGCCGCACCAGATCGCCGGCATGGACGAGGACGACGCGGTCACGCCGCTGCTGGTTGTGGTACCCGGCACGGAAACCCCGATGCGGCCACTGGTGATCAACCTGCGCGACGAGGCGGTGAGCGGCCAGTTCGAGCGCGTGCTGGAAGTGGTGCCGGCCGACGAGTCTGCCCGCGGTCCGCTGCGCCGGCGCTGGCAGCAATACAAGGCGCAGGGATTCGAGCTGACCAAGCACGACATGTAGCTTCGGTGTTTCCCCCTTCCCTTGCTCAGCGGGGGAAGGTTGGGATGGGGGTGGCGGCGCGAAGCGCCGATGCCCTTGTCTTACGCTGGTGCTGCCCACGGGGAAGAG
>JAGRJX010000366.1 GCA_020442545.1 Lysobacterales bacterium | reverse complement strand
CGTCGCGGATGACAATGGACATTCCTGTCTCCAGATTTCTTGCACCCGGCAACCCTGCCGGACAGCCAATTATCGCACGACCGGATCGGCGGCGAATTAGCGAAAAGTTAAGGCTGAACGGTCGCTGCCAAGCGCCTTGGCTCGACCGCCGGACTCACCGCCTGACACGATGACGGCAGGCGCGGGATCTCGCGCCTGCCGTCAGTCATTGCCTGCAGCTGGGCCGTCTCCGGCCCGGTATCGTGGTTCAGGCGGCTTCCGCCTGCGACTTGCGCGGACCTTTGGTCAGCGCCACGCGGATCTGCTCGATCACCAGGTCCACTTCATCCGCGCGAATGTTGAAGTGCGGTGTGAAGCGCAGCGAGTTGGCGCCGCCGTGGATCACACCGATGCCATTCTCGCGCATGAACTCCTCGGTGGAGCCGGCGCCGTAGCACTTGAAGCGGGTGTCCAGCTCGCAGCTGAACAGCAGGCCGGTGCCCTGCACCTTGGTGATCAGGCCGCCCAGTTCGTCCTTCAGCTTGTTCAGCTTGTCGACGAACTCACGGCCGCGATTGACGATGTTGGCGCGAACCTCGTCGGTCAGCTGCTGCATCGTCGCGACGGCCACGTCCATGGCGCGCGGGTTGGTGGTCATGGTGTTGCCGTAGATGCCCTTGCGGTACAGCTCGGCGGTCGCTTCAGTCACGGCCAGCACGGACAGTGGATACTGGCCGGCGTTGAGCGCCTTGGAATAGGTCTCCATGTCCGGAGCCTCCAGGCCTTCGAAGCCCGGGTAGTCCACCACCGACAGCACGCCGTGGGCGCGCAGGCCGGCCTGGATCGAGTCGACCAGCAGCAGCGTGCCATGCGCCCTGGTCAGCTCACGAGCAGCGGCGTAGAACTCCGGCGTCAGGCCGCGGCCCGGATCGCCTTCGCCCATCACCGGCTCCAGGAACACGGCCTCAATAAACCAGCCTTTGGCATCGGCATCAGCGAATGCCTGGCGCAGCTGTTCGACGCTGTACGGCTCGACGGCGATCAGCGCGCTGTTGTCGCGATAGCTGGCAAGGTTGTCCTCGTAGGCCTTGCGGGTGGAATCCGAGAAACGCGCCGGACGGTCGGTACGGCCGTGGAAAGCGCCTTTCACGGCGACGCGCTTGATCTCGCGACCGGCATGGCGAGCGCCGGGCTCGGTCATCAGGCGAGCGTTGACGTCGGCCAGTCGGCTGGCCAGCGTGACTGCCTCGGAGCCGGAGTTCAGGCACAGGAACTTGCTGTACGGATTGCCGCCACGGGTGCGGCCCAGTTCCTTCTGCAACGCCTCGGACAGGCGCAGCTGGCTGACGCTCGGCGTCATGATGTTGGCCATCACCTGCGGACGCGCCAGCGCCTCGCTGATGTGCGCCGGGTTGTGGCCGAAGCCGAGCATGCCGTAGCCACCGTTGTCGTGGATCACCGCACCTTTCAGCGTCACGATCCACGGGCCCTGCGCTGCCAGCGCCACGTAAGGGTTCACCGCATCGTCGGCATAGAAGTTGACGTAGTCGCCCTGGATGCGCGCCATCTGCGCTTCTTCGTCGAGCGTGAGCAGGTCGTCCATCTCGCCGCGCAGTTCGAGAAAGCGGTCGTGCGCGCTGTCGATGGCGGCGGTGAGATCGGGGTGATCCTTGGCGAAACGCTCGATGGTGGCATCGTCCAGGCCGCGGGTGCGGATGGCGCCGCCGTGGTTGCGAAGCGCGTTGAGTTTGTCGATCAGCGTCATTT
>JAGRJX010000082.1 GCA_020442545.1 Lysobacterales bacterium | reverse complement strand
TGAAGGCTTCGCCGACCAGGAAGGCATGAATGCCGGCCTCGCGCATGTGGGCGACATCGTCCGGCGTATGAATGCCGGATTCGGTGACCAGCAGGCTTGAGTCGGGAACCATCTCGCGCAGCGTCAGTGTGGTGTCCAGTGAAGTCTCGAAGGTGTGCAGGTTGCGGTTGTTGACGCCGATCAGCGGTGAACGGAGCGTCAGTGCGCGCTGCATCTCGGTAGCGTCATGGACTTCCACCAGGACATCGAGCCCCAGCTCCATCGCCTGGTCGCACAGACCGACGAGCTGCGGCTGATCCAGCGCGGCGACGATCAACAGCACGCAGTCCGCACGCAGCGCGCGCGCCTCGAACAGCTGGTAGTCGTCGATCACGAAGTCCTTGCGAAGCACTGGCAATGAACAGGCGCTACGCGCATCGACCAGATAATCGTCTGCGCCCTGGAAAAAATCGATGTCGGTCAGCACCGACAGGCAGGCCGCACCTCCGGCTTCGTAGCTGCGCGCGATATCGGCCGGCCGGAAATCAGGGCGAATCACGCCTTTCGACGGACTGGCCTTCTTCACCTCGGCGATCACCGCCGGCAAGCCGGCGTCGATGCGTGCCTCCAGCGACGACAGGAAGCCGCGCGTGTCCGGCAGGTCGCGACAGTGGGCTTCCAGTTCCGCCAGCGACATGCGTGAAGCGCGCTCGGCGACTTCCTCGGCCTTGCGCGCCAGGATGCGGTTAAGAATGGTGTTCATGCGGCTTCCCGGGTGACGAAGCCATAGGCGCGCTCGACCTTGCAGACGCGCACTTCGAACTGCGCGTACCAGTCGCGACGGCCCTGCTCGCGGGTGGCGCGATGCTCGGTCTGGTGCTTCCAGGCGGCGATGGCGGCCTCGGATTCCCAGTACGAGACAGTGATGCCGAAACCTTCGGCGTCGCGGGATGATTCCACGCCGAGAAAACCCGGCTGCTGGCTGGCCAGCTCGACCATGCGTTCGGCGGCGTGGGCGTAACCTTTCGCGCCATTTTCACGTCGGGTCGAGCTGAAGATGACCGCGAAATACGGCGGCGCCGGCGTTCCGGCAAAGCGCTGATTCAACGAGAGATGGCCCATGACTCAGCCGCCTCCCGTGGGCAGACCGGCCAGCGCGCGGGTACAGGCGACGAACTCGTGCAGCTTGTCCAGCGCCGCGCCGCTGGCGAGCGCTTCGCGGGCGCGCTCGATGCCGTCGGCGATGCTGTCGGCGACATTGGCGGCATAAAGCGCGGCGCCGGCGTTCAGCGCCACGATTTCGCGCGGCAGGCCGTCGCGATTCTCCAGCGCCTCCATGATCATGGCGCGCGACTCGTCGGCGTTGTCCACACGCAGGTTGCGGCTGGCGGCCATGGCGATACCGAAATCCTCGGGATGCACTTCGTATTCGCGCACCGCGCCGTCGCGCAGCTCACCCACGCGGGTACCGGCACCCAGCGAAATCTCGTCCATGCCGTCACGGCCCCAGACCACCAGCGCGTGCTTGGCGCCCAAGCGCTGCAGCACGCGCACCTGGATGCCGACGAGATCGGGATGGAACACGCCCATCAGGATGTTCGGCGCGCCGGCCGGGTTGGTCAGCGGCCCCAGGATGTTGAAGATCGTGCGCACACCCATTTCGCGGCGCACCGGAGCCACGTTCTTCATCGCCGGATGATGCACCGGTGCGAACATGAAGCCGATGCCGGTGTCGGCGATGCACTGCGCCACCGCTTCCGGCGGCAGCTCGATGGCCGCGCCCAGCGATTCCAGCACGTCGGCGCTGCCGGACTTCGACGACACGCTGCGGTTGCCGTGCTTGGCCACCTTGCCGCCGGCAGCCGCCACCACGAACATGCTGGCCGTCGAGATGTTGAAGGTGTTGGCGCCATCACCGCCGGTACCGACGATGTCGACGAAGTTGTCGCTGTCGGCCACGTCGACCTTGTGCGCGAACTCGCGCATCACCGTCGCCGCGCCGGCGATCTCGCCGATGGTTTCCTTCTTCACGCGCAAGCCGGTGAGGATGGCGGCCACCATCACCGGCGATAGCTCGCCGCGCATGATCTGCCGCATCAGATCGACCATCTCGTCGTGAAAGACTTCGCGATGCTCGATGGTGCGCTGCAGGGCTTCGTTGGCGGTGATGGTCGTAGTCATGGCTTCGTTGCTTCAGCTTGTATCCCTCTCCCGCCGGCGGGAGAGGGCCGGGGTGAGGGTGGATGAACGCTCTCAGCGCGCGAGGAAATTGCGCAGCATGTCGTGGCCGTGTTGCGTGAGGATGGACTCGGGGTGGAACTGCACGCCTTCCAGCGGCCACTCCTTGTGACGCAGCCCCATGATCTCGTCGAAGCCGCCGTCCTCGTGCTCGGTCCAGGCAGTGATTTCCAGGCAGTCCGGCAGCGACTCGCGCTCGACGATCAGCGAATGGTAGCGCGTGGCCTCGAACGGATTGTCGAGCCCGGCAAACACGCCCACGCCGCTGTGATGCATCGGCGACGTCTTGCCATGCATGATCTGCCGCGCCCGCACCACCTTGCCGCCCAGCACCTGACCAATCGACTGGTGACCAAGGCAGACGCCGAAGATCGGCACCGACGGCCCCAGCCGATCGATGACCGCCATCGACACGCCCGCCTCGTTCGGCGTACACGGCCCCGGCGAAATCACGATGCGCTCAGGCTTCAGCGCGGCAATGTCATCCACCGACAGCTCGTCATTGCGCACCACGCGCACTTCTTCCCCCAGCTCCTGCAGGTACTGCACGAGGTTCCATGTGAAGCTGTCGTAGTTGTCGATCATCAGGAGCATGTAGCGTATATCCTATTGTTTTTATTGGCTCATGTTGCAGAAAGTCGCGTTTGATACCCGCATGGATACCCGCAAATCTGTTTCCTGCCCACGAGCCCAGGTCCTGATTTTGACGGAGACTCGATGCCCATGTCGCGTAGCGACATATGAAAGCGAGCGATATCCGAGAAGCTGTCGACAGCACTTCCGAAACGAGAATCTGCGAGACATTCATTGGGCCTGAACGCGGGAACCGAATTTGCGAGTACAGCTACCCAGCAAGCAACTGACGAACGTAGTCCGGATCTTCATCGAACAGGATGTTGCGTTCCGCCATTTGCTCAGGAGTGACGCCCCAATGCATCGCCATTTCTGACGCCGAAGTGACAGACACAATGAAGCTATCGAGCCTCACATTGGGATCACCTATTCGCGCCTCAATCTCACGCACCGTCTTGTGGAACTCGAGTTTCGGCTCGTTGGCCCAGCTCAGCTGTCGGATGCCTTTAGGGTCAATGAACTTGATGCACTGCTCCTCGCCGTCGATACGCCAGAGAATGAAGTCGGGAAAGAAGTTGCCCGCCTCAAAGAAGCCCACGCCCCGCCCACGGCTCATGTTGCGCAGCAGGAACAGGGGCTTGTCTTCGAACTGCTCCGGGTGTTCCAGGCAGTAGGCCTTCAGGCGATTGACGAACTTCATTTCGCCCTCGTTGAGCGACACCGGCTTGACCGTGATGCTGGCACCATTGGCCTTGATCAGTGGTTCGTACAAGTGGTTCTTGAAGACGACCACTTCGACGGCAGCCTGACCGCCAGTCAGTTTCCTGTCCGTGATAGCGACACGCTTGCGCAACTCTTCACCCAGCTGTTTCAGCTGGGTGATCAGTGTCTGCTCGGATCTCTCGATCGAAAGTCGATAAATGCCTTGATCCTCTCCAACCCCGTCACCAGGATCCGGGAAATTCGGGTCGTCGGATGTGAGTTCCGCATATTCGAGGTGCGGCTCTTCCCAAGCCTTCTTGCGAAAACTGTAATAACGCTCGGCGTATCGCTTCAGGAGCGTCTCGGAAATTTCCTGCCAGACAGCCACCTTCTGGTAGCTGTCCAGCGCCAACATCGAGGCTGGGATGAGCAGGTCATACCAGTCGCTATCTGCAAGCAGGCGATCAACCGCTTGCCGCGGAATATCGAAGTTATGCCAGCCACGCTCATTCTTGAAGCGGATCAACTCGAACCACGTTCGATCCAGGTCGAGCAGAGCGATATGACGCGCGGTGAGCTTCCCGTGCTCAAGTTGCGCTAGGCCGTCTCCCCCTGCCAGGCCGGCGGCTCTCATCGCCCGCACCTTCGGATACCAGTTGAGCTGCACCTTGTTGCGGAGCAGCCATTGGTCGGCTTCGCCAGCAGGCGGCGCCAGCTCCGGCACGGGTGCCAGCTGTCGAAAAGCGGTGCCGAAGGCAGTTTGCACACCATTGATCTCGGGTTTCAGCCGGATGACTTTGAGTTTGTGCGCACCGAGATTCCGGATCACAGGCAGAACGATCTCTTCCGCATCCTGGTCCGGCGGCAAGCCCTCGTCCTCCAGAAACTGCTTGAACTGGGCCATGTAATCGGCATGGACACCGAAAACATTGAGCGTTTCCAGAAGCCCCAGATGCCTTGGCCTGACCAGGCCTGCGGGCAATCGCAACGCCTTGCTCCGTTTCAGGCTCCAGCCGTGGCCGATGAGGCGAACACCACGTCCAAACAGCTGGATGATCTGCGCACCTTCACTTCGTCCGAGCTTCATCAAACCGAGCGTGCTGACTCGCCAGCTGTTCCAGCCTTCCGTAAATCGTCGTGATCCGATCAGCAAGCTGATCTTGCTGTTCGGATGGTTGATGCTCCGGAAAAGCGAACCCGCGAAATCGCGCTCTTCGGCTACCAGGCCTGGGGTCTCATCACACAGGTCATGGAGCTTCTTGGCATCACCGACATTGATTACGCCAAAAGGGTCGTTGTCGCCCAACTTTAGTGCCAGCTCGCCGTCAGCGCCCTTCAGGTACTCAACGTGCAACGATCCGCCGCCAGGTGCATTGAATAGGCGAACACAAATGTCCGCATAGAACTCACTGCCACTGAGTCCCAGCTCGGCGAGGTAAGCAAATCGATTGGCAAAAGGATTCTGTCCGCTCGCGGTTGGCAGGCCTTCACTGAGGATGCCGTTGATCGCCCGCTCAGCCTGCTGTCGTGAACTGCTGAAACGCGAAAGAAACAGAAGAATCTCCGTTACATCGGAAACCGTCCTTCCCCGCTCCGTGCGCACGGCATTGACGCTGCTTCCGACAAAAATCCACAGCGGACGCTCGATGTTGAACTCCCGCAACTCCCCTTGTTTGTCATCGAAGAGTCGGCGCTGCTGGTATGCAGCCATGAGGCACGCCGTCAGGTAACGATCCAGGCCCTGCTGTTCTGCGGCATCGTCCAGATTGAGGATCTGGTAGTCCTTTCCATAGCCATCGCCATAGAAGTAGCGATACGAGTAGTCGAAGATAATGCTTCGCGCGTAGCGCCGAGTGA
>JAGRJX010000081.1 GCA_020442545.1 Lysobacterales bacterium | reverse complement strand
GCCTGAAGCCCGGGCAGTCGCTGGCCGCGGCACAGGCAATCTGCCCATCGCTGCACACTGAGCCAATCGACTCACGTCATGCCGAGCGCAGCCGTCGTCTGCTCGCCGCCTGGGCCTACCGCTTCAGTCCACTGGTGGCGATCGAGCCTTTCGACGACGCCGTGCTGTTCGAGGCCGAAGGCAGCTTCAACCTGTTCGGTCCATGGCCACGCTTTGCCGGACGCCTGCATGCGGAGCTCGACACCCTGGGTTTCCAGCATCATCTGGTGCTGGCGCCCAATCCGCAGGCCGCGCACGCGCTGGCCGCCGTGCATGCCGACCTCGCCGTCACCACGCCGGATGCACAGCAACGGGCGCTGGCCGCGCTGCCGATCACGGCAGCCGGGCTCGATTGCAAGGCGGCGGAACGCCTGCAGCGCATGGGGCTGGGTTCGCTTGGCCGGTTGTTTGAGTTGCCGCGTGATGCCCTGGCCAAACGCTTCGGTCCGGCATTGCTGGGTCGAATGGACGAAATGCGCGGCACGGCACCCGCGCTGCTGCCGATGTACCGGCCACCCGACCGCTTTGAAGCACAACTCGAGCTTGGCTTCGAGGTGGTGCGCAGCGAGGCATTGCTGTTTCCGATCCGCCGGCTGCTCGGCGACCTCGCCGCCTTTCTGTCGGCTCGCGACGGCGGCGTGCAGCGCTTCGAGCTGCGCTTCCGCCATGAGGACCATGCGCCGACGATCCTGCAGCTCGGTCTGCTGGCGCCGGAGCGCGACCCGCAGCGGCTTTTCGACCTGGTCCGCCAGCGACTGGAGCGCGTCCGTCTGCCGGCACCGACGCTGGAAATCGAGCTGCACGCCCGCGAACTGCCGGCCTTCGTTCCCGAGGCTGGCGGTCTGTTTGATCCACGCCAGGCGCAGCAGCTGAGCTGGCCACAACTGCGCGAGCGCCTGCGCGCCCGCCTCGGCAGCGACGCAGTGCGACAGCTGCAGCCACTGTCAGACCACCGGCCGGAGCGCGCTTTCCAGCAGCGACGTGGCGAGCGTCGCCAGCCCGTCATCCAGACCACGTCACCACGCCCGACCTGGCTGCTGCCGCGACCCATCCTGCTGCGCGATCCGGCACCACGTATTTTGGCTGGCCCCGAACGCATCGAAAGCGGCTGGTGGGACAACGGCGACACGCGCCGCGACTACTACGTCGTCGAAACCTCGCGTGGCCAGCGCGCCTGGGTATTCTGCGCGGTCGGTGAGATCGGGCCGTTCCAGCTGCACGGCTGGTTCGCCTGAATCGCGTTGACCGATCCTGGCCGTGAGCGCACCGAACTACGCCGAGCTGCACTGCCTGTCGGCCTTCAGCTTCGGTCGCGGCGCATCAACCGCACAGGAACTCTTCGAGCGGGCAAAGAAACTGGGCTACACGGCGCTGGCGATCACCGACGAAGCCTCGCTGGCCGGCATCGTGCGCGCCCATGAAGCGGCCGAAAAGCATGGCGTGAGGCTCATCGTCGGCAGCGAACTTCGGATCGACGATGGCCCACGCCTCGTACTGCTGACCGAGAACCGCGCCGGCTATGTCCGCCTGTGCGCGCTGCTCAGCGCCGCGCGACGACGCTCACCCAAGGGCGAATACCGGCTGCTGCGCGCGGATTTCCGGGAACAGACCGACGGCCTGCTGGCGCTGTGGCTGCCAGCCATCGACGTCAACCGTGATCATGGCCGATGGCTTTCCGAACGCTTCCCGCAACGGGCCTGGCTGGCAGTGGAGCTGCATCACGGGCCCGATGACAACACGCGCCTGCATGACTGCCTGACCACAGCCGCCGAACTGGGCCTGCCCACCGTCGCATCCGGCGACGTGCACATGCACGTGCGGCGTCGTCGCGCGCTGCAGGATGTGCTCACCGCCACGCGCCTGCGCTGCACGGTGGCCGAGGCCGGTGACCGCCTGCTTCCGAACGGCGAACGTCATCTGCGCCCGCGCGACACCCTGGCGCGTCTGTATCCGCCGCAGCTGCTGGCCGAAACGCTGCGCATCGCCAACCGCTGCCGATTCGCACTGTCCGAACTGCGCTACCGCTACCCGCACGAAGTGGTCCCCGAAGGCTACACGCCGGACAGCTGGCTGCGAGTGCTCACCGAGAGCGGCGCACGGGAACGCTGGCCCGATGGCGTACCGGACAAGCCGCGCCAGCTGATCGACAAGGAACTTGCGCTGATCGCCGAACTGGACTACGCCAGCTATTTCCTCACCGTCCATGACATCGTCCGCTTCGCCCGCGAACAGAACATCCTGTGCCAGGGTCGCGGCTCGGCGGCAAACTCCGCAGTCTGCTTCGCGCTGGGGATCACGGAAGTCGATCCGGCGCGCATGGACATGCTGTTCGAACGCTTCATCTCCAGGGAACGTGACGAACCGCCGGACATCGACGTCGATTTCGACAGCGCCCGCCGCGAGGAGGTCATCCAGTACATCTACCGGCGCTACGGCCGGCAGCGGGCGGCGATGACGGCCGTGGTCACCAGCTACCGCGCACGCAGCGCGGTGCGCGACGTGGCCCGTGCGCTGGGCTTTTCCGAAGACCAGCTGCAGCTGCTGTCGCGCACGGTCGGCGGCTGGAGCGTGGAGCCGCCCGAAGCGGAAGCCTTGCGTGAACGCGGCTTTGATCCCGACAGCGCGGCGCTGCATCGCTTGCGCGTACTGGTTGGCGAGCTGATCGGCTTCCCGCGTCACCTCTCGCAGCATCCCGGCGGCTTCGTGATTGCCGAAGATCCGCTGCACACGCTGGTGCCGGTGGAAAACGCGGCGATGCCCGAGCGCACCGTGATCCAGTGGGACAAGGACGACCTCGACACCCTGGGCCTGCTCAAGGTCGATGTGCTCGGCATCGGCATGCTGGGTGCATTGTCACGTTGCTTCGAGCTGTTGCGGGAAACGGCTCGTCGGGATCTGAGTCCAGCGACGGTGCCTGCCGAAGACCGGGCCACCTACGACATGATCTGCCGCGCCGGCACCGTTGGCGTATTTCAGATCGAATCACGCGCCCAGCAGTCCATGCTGCCGCGCCTGCAGCCGCGCTGTTTCTACGATCTGGTGATCGAGGTATCCATCGTCCGTCCCGGACCGATCCAGGGACAGATGGTGCATCCCTACCTCAACCGCCGGCGCGGACGTGAGGCCGTGGAGTATCCGTCAAAGGCGCTTGAGCAGGTGCTGTCGCGCACGCTCGGCGTACCGCTGTTTCAGGAACAGGTGATGCGCATCGCCGAAGTCGCCGCCGGCTACAGCCCGGGTGAAGCCGATGAACTGCGTCGCTCGATGGCGGCGTGGAAGCGTCGCGGCGGTCTGGAGCACCATCGTCAGCGACTGCTCGCCGGCATGGCCGAACGCGGCTACTCACCGGCGTTTGCTGAAAAGATCTTCGAGCAGATCAAGGGTTTCGGCAGTTACGGCTTTCCGGAATCGCATGCCGCCAGCTACGCGCTGCTGGCCTATGTGTCGTCCTGGCTCAAGTGTCACGAGCCGGCCGCCCTGCTCTGCGGGCTGCTTGACGCGCAGCCGATGGGCTTCTACGCACCCGCGCAGCTGGTGCAGGACATCCGCCGCGAGGGCGTGAACGTCCGCCCGGTCGACGTGCGCCACAGCGGCTGGCTATGCACGCTGGAAGCCGATCGGGCGACACTCGATGACCTCCGCTCACAACCGGCGGTGCGACTCGGACTCGGTCAAGTGCAGGGGCTGAAGGAGACCGCGGGCCGCGCCATCGAAGCCGCGCGCATCGACTCGCCATACCACGACATCCAGGATCTGGTTGATCGCAGCGGTATCGATCGCGCCGACCTCGACCGCCTCGCCGATGCCGGCGCATTGCGCGGGCTCGGTGGCCATCGTCATCGCGCACGCTGGAATGCCGCCGGCACCGAACGCCAGCTGCCGCTGTTCGCCGGCAGCCGGGCACCAACCGAGTCACGCATTGCCCTGTGTCCGCCGGCAGCCAGTGAAGACGTGATCGACGACTACGCCAGTACCGGCCTCAGCCTGGGACAGCATCCACTCAGCTTCCTGCGCCCACAGCTGCGTCGTCAGCGCTGCCTGAGCTCGGCCGAAGCGCTGCAACGCAGGCCGGAAACACCGCTGCGCGTTGCCGGACTGGTCACCGCCCGGCAGCGTCCGCAGACGGCCAATGGCACCACCTTCCTCAGTCTGGAGGATGAACACGGCACGCTCAGCGTCATCGTCTGGCGTGACCTGCGCCATCGCCAACCGCGCGAACTCCGCGAATCACGATTGCTGGTGGTGGATGGCCACCTTGAGTCCGTCGATGGCGTGCAGCACATCATCGCCCATCGACTCAGCGATCTCAGTCCGCTGCTTGGCCGGCTCCACCATCGCAGCCGCGACTTTCGCTGAACCAGGCACCCTGGATGCGTCCGGCGAGGCGCTCTGTTCTGCCGCAAACGGCAGGCGCTGGCGGACCTCAATCGCCCGAACATCCCGCGTCTGCTGGACGCTGGCCACCGCGAGGGCGGGCTCCCATGGTTCGTCATGGACAACATCGACGGCGCACAGCTCGACCGGCACCGCGTGAAGAAGGCTCTCGTTTTGCCGCATGGGTACGCCGGACTTCATCAACTACTGCGCGGTGCACCCGACGCGCTGACAATGGATACGGTCAACGCGGCGATCCGCCAGTACATCGACACATCGACCGCGCAGTTTGTGTTCATCGGCGCCAATGCCGAAGAACTGTCAAAGGCGCTGATCGACAACACGGCCTCGCCGATGACCTACAACCGCGACAAGCCGCAGTCGCTGCGGGACGAGGACAAGGTCATCGAGAAACTGCCACTGCAGCTCAGAGCTGAAAACGTTCGCCCGGTGAACGCCAATTCGATGTTCAAACAGGCGAACGTCATTGTTGAAATGCAAAGAACGCCCCGCAATCGCGGGGCGTTCGTGTCTTGGCACGCGCAGAAACCTCTCGGCTCGAGTCGTAGGCGCATCGCGTCTATTCGAAACAGTATCTGCGCTTGAACAGCCTACTGTTGAGGTTGACGCGGGGAACGATGCTGAATTCGGTCTGCACCGACATCGTTTCTGGCCATGCCGACGGCTTGTCGCCGTATGCCTTCGGCGGCAGGCGACCCAGCAGGCTGGCCTTGCCGCTCACCAGGCCGGGACCGAATGCAGTCAGTTCCACCGTCCCACCTTCGGCGCGATAGCTGACCCGGTCAGCACCCCAGCCGAAACTGAAGCCGCCAATGAAGCGCCCGGGCACCTTTTCCGTGGCTATGCCATCGGTCACGCTGAAGCTGCCCGGCTTGATCGGACCGTCATTGTCGATCTCAATCGCAAACCCGGCATGCGAGCCGGACTCCTGCATGCGCAGCCGCAGCATGCACGGTCGTTCGATACCCGCTTTCGTCTGCGTTTCGCTGTCAGCGCTGAGAATGTCGCGCGAGGTGAAGCGGTCAAAACGCAGGTCGACAGGAGCACCGGCCAGATCACCAAACCCGCCCGAACTGCTGCTCATGCTGGCGCTGCTGGTGAACAGGGTCAGCCTGACATTCTGATCGGCACTATGCGTCGGATCCTCGGCCATGTTGCTGACTACGAAGGTCTGCGCCTCGTCGGGCGTGACCTTGAACTGCCAGTCACCCACGTAGCCGTCGCGGTCACGACCGATGAAGGCTGACGCGACATCCTCGCCACCCGCCATGCCCAGCCACAGGGCTTCCAGATCCTTTCGACTGTCGGCTCGCGCCCGTATCGCCAGATTGACGTCGCCGCCACCACGCTTGCCGCGAACCCGACGCAGGAAATCCGCACCCGTGGCGGCTCGCGATGAACCGGCAGCAGCGCCTTGCTGGACGGTCACGCTGAAACAGCGGGCTGCATTCGGCTGCAGGGCCGCCGTGGTGCTGCCGCTGGGACTGGTTGCAGTCAGGGTGACGGCCGGACAGGAACCGAACAGGCGCTTGAGCCAGTTCGCGGTCGCCTGCTCGGGCGTACCACTCGGCGTTTTGGTCAACCGCGCCGGCACATAGCCCGCGATAGTCGCGGCAAAGTTTGCATAGTGCTGCGCCAGCCCGTCGCCGGTGGCCTTGCGCAGGCCGCGATCCAGCCAGGTCAGGTCGGCATTGTCACCGCTGCCATCAGTGAACGGCGTACCCAGAACGGTCACCAGATAACGGTAATCCACGTCGACCGCCTCGCAGCCGTCATCGCCGCCCCGCTGTCGAGCCGCGCGAGCCTCGCCGATGTAGCGCCAGAACGACGCTGTGCGGTAGTCGTTGTCCGGAACGTTGTTGGGCAGCGGCTTCGCGTATTCGCGACCGCCCAGACGATAGTCGTCATTGCCGCCCTTGTGGACATCGATACAGCGCAGCCGTCGCGCCGTGTCCATGCCCACTGCCTGCGCCTGTCCCTCGATGATCCAGTCGCCATGATCGGCTTCGCCCGGATCAGTGTAAGCACGCTGTACGGCGTGGAACAGCTCGTGCGGCAGCGCCTCCATCAAGTCGTCGCTGATCCCGTTGCTGTCCACCGCTCGCGACAGATCGGCTTCGAGATAGGCCGACCCGGTTGCGTAACGGGCGTGCGTCAACGAGTCCGGATAGTCGTGAAGATGCACGATCCAGGCCTTTCCGCCCTGCCGGCCATCGACCAGGTCCAGCCTCGGCGCCTTGAAACCCATGCCGTCGTAATAGGCGGCCACCTCGCCCAGATAGGCTTCCAGCGTCGCCGCCATCCTGGCCTGTTCGCCTTCAAAGCCGGTATTGGCCACGACCGGCATGCGGATCGGCACACGCGGTCCAGAATTGACGATCACGAACTCGTGAGTGGGCCAGCTGCCGGCCTGCGCGCTGGCGACGAAGCCGGAAGCCAGCAGGACAACAAGCCGGTTCAGTCGCCGGCAAACTTCGCTACATGGCATCATTCCGGAAGCTCCGCAGCAAACCATGGCATCCGACCATAGCCCATGCCGCCAGCCACCGCATTTGCCGACGGCGCTGCAAACACCATCGGCAGCAGCCTGACCGATCCTGCGACTCCGACCGCCGCCGCAGGCAGTGGTCGCCGCTGCGGCGTAGGATGCGGGCATGAAGTCCGACCGCATCCGCGTATTCCAGACGCTTGAGCACGACTGCGGCTATTTCCCGGCGCGGCGTGCGCGCAACCTGGTGATCGACCCGCTGGCACCGGACATCCGGCGACTATATCCGCTGGCCCTCGGCAATGGCTTCCGCCGCTCGGGTGGCCACATCTACCGGCCCAACTGCACCGATTGCCGGGCCTGCATGCCGGCCCGGGTTCCGGTACGCGAGTTTCGTCCGAGCCGGTCGCAGAAGCGCTGCCTGCAGCGCAATGCGGATCTTCAGCTGACATGGGCCGAAGCGGTGCATACGCCGGAGATCGGCGATCTGTATCAGCGCTACCTCAGGCAGCGGCATCCCGGCGGCGGCATGGACGACGCCGACGCCAGCGACTTCGAGCGCTTCCTGCGCTGCGACTGGAGTCCAACCCGCTTCCTCTGCCTTCGCGATCCCAACGGCCGGCTGCTGGCCGTGGCGGTCACTGACGTGCTGCCACACGCACTGTCAGCGGTTTACACCTTCTACGAACCCGAGGCCGCGGACCGCGGTCTCGGCACCTGTGGCGTGCTGCAGCAGATCGGGCTGGCACGTCTGCAGGGCCGCAAGCACCTCTATCTCGGTTACTGGATCGATGGCCATCGGAAAATGGACTACAAGCGTCGTTTTCGTCCGCTGCAGCGGCTGTTGAACGGCGAATGGTCCCCCCTCGACCCGGCTGACTGATTGCCGGCCGGGTGGCGATTCGGCATCCTTGGTGGCCATTGCGCCGTGTCCGGCGCCCCGACCGTCAACGAGTGCCTGTGACCATCCGCCACCGATTGCCCGCCACTGGCCTTTCCATCAGTCTGATCGCCGCGCTCGCGAGCCTGTCCATCGGCAGCGCCCGTGCCGCGAACGACGACTGGCGTCTTTGCGCTCCAGGACCGCTTGCCGCGCTGTTCGAGCCCCTGCCGGATGCCGGCGTGCCGCGGGAATCCGCACCGGCCGACATCAATGCCCGGCGGTTCAACGTCGGCGATCAATCCGAGTATCACGCCGAAGGCAATGTCGAGTTGCGCCGCGCTGACCAGCAGCTGCGCGCCGAAAGCCTGTTCTACGATACGGAGGGCCGCCGCTACCGCGCCGAAGGCGACGTGCGCTATCAGGACAAGGCGCTGCTGCTGACCGCCAGCCGCATCGAGGGCGAACTCGATGCCGACCGTACCGACGCCCGCGACCTCCGCTACCAGCTGGTCGAAGCACGCGGCAACGGCGAAGCCGCCCGCGCAAGCATGAACGGCCGGATCAGTCAGCTGGAGCAGGTTAGCTACAGCACCTGCGACCCACGCAATCCCCACTGGCGCATCAGTGCCGAGCAGATCGAGCTCAACCAGGAAACCGGCGAAGGCCGCGCGCGCAGCGCCGTGCTGCGTCTGGGCAAGGTGCCGGTGTTCTGGCTGCCCTACCTCAGCTTCCCGATTGACGACCGTCGCCGCAGCGGCTTCCTGTATCCGCGCATTGGCACCTCCGACAACACCGGTCTGGACGTCTCGATCCCCTACTATCTGAACCTCGCACCGAACTACGACGCCACGCTGACCTTGCGCAGCCTCGGCCATCGCGGCCTGATGCTGGGCGGCGAGTTCCGCTACCTGAGCACGCAGCATCGCGGCGAGTTCAGCGCCAGCTGGCTGCCGCACGACAATGAAAACGGCCGTGATCGCGGCAGCTTCACCTGGCTGCATCGCGGACGGGTAAGTGACCGCTGGGACCTGCGCATCAACCTGAATCAGGTCTCCGACGACCGCTACTTCGAAGACTTCGGCGACTCGCTGTCGGCCACCAGCACCAGTCTGCTGGCCAGTTCCGCCGGCCTGTACGGTCGCGGCGAGCGCTGGTGGGCCAGCGTGGCGCTGCAGGCCTGGGACGTCACCGATCCCTTCGTGGTCAACGCCCAGCAGCCGTTCCGCCGCTTGCCGCGCGCGCGCTTCGGCTGGAAACAGGACTGGAACGGACTGCTCGAATTCGGCCTGCGCAGCGAGCTGGTCGCCTTCGACCACGAGACCCGCCCCGGCGCGCGCCGCATCGATTTCTACCCTTACCTGCGCATGCCTGTGGAAAGCAGCTGGGGCTTCCTGCGTCCGGAACTCGGCTATCGCTACACCACCTACGACCTGGACCGCGGCTACGCCGATGCGCTGGGCGGACGATCACCCGACCGCGGTCTGCCGATCCTCAGCCTGGACAGCGGCCTGCTGTTCGAGCGCAGCACCTCGCTGTTCGGCGGCCGCAGCATCCAGACGCTGGAACCGCGTATCTACTATCTGCGCGCGCCGTATCGGGACCAGAGCGACCTGCCGATTTTCGACACCCGCGAGCTGACTTTCAGCTTCGACCAGCTGTTCCGCAACAACCGCTTCTCCGGCGGCGATCGCCAGAGCGACGCCAATCAGCTGACCGTGGCCGTTTCCAGCAGCCTGTTCGACGAAGCCACGGGCCGCGAGCGCCTGCGCGCCAGCATTGGTCAGATCCACTATTTCGATGCGCCGCGCGTCGGCCTGCCCGGCAACCCGCCGGATGCGGGCGACAACTCGGCACTGGTCGCTGATCTCAGCAGCGAACTGAGCGATCGCTGGCGAGTCGGCGTCACCCAGCAATGGGACGGCGACAGCCACGACACCATGCTGTCCGGCGTTCGCGCCCAGTATCGCTTCCGCAACACCGGCGTCACCAACCTCGCCTATCGCTACCGGCAGAACCAGCTGGAGCAGGCTGACGTCAGCTTCATCGCCCCGGTCAGCGAGCGCTGGCGGCTGGTAGGCCGCTGGAACTATTCGCTGCAGGACCGCGCCACGCTGGAAGCCTTCGCCGGCATCCAGTGGGAAGACTGCTGCATCGCCGTGCGCGCGCTGGCCCGCCACTACATCCGCAACCGCGAAGGCGACAAGAACAACGGCCTGTATTTCGAGGTCGAGCTCAAGGGGCTGGGTGCCTTCGGACGCGGTGCGGAGGAACTGCTGGAGCGTGCTATTCTTGGCTATCCGCGCTGAGCCGCTCCGGCCGCCGAAATTCGGCAGTCGTGCGGCGGTTGACCTGCGCTCCGGCACACTGCCGGCCCTTCCATCCGAACCGGACCCGACGCGACCCATGACGTTCCGCATGACGCCCAAATTCCCGACCCCGACCGCGCTGCGACGCGCGGCCGGCGCCGTCCTTGCCGCCGCCCTGATGTTCGGCGCCAGCGCCGCCGCAGTGTACGCCCAGTCCCTCTCGACCACGCCGGTGGACAGCATCGTGGCCGTCGTCGATGAGGACGTGATCCTGCGCAGCGAGCTGGACCAGGCGGTCGCCAACATCCGCGCCCAGTATCGCGGCCAGAACGAGGCCCTGCCGCCCACCGAAGTGCTGGAGCGCCAGGTGCTGGACCGTCTCATCCTGATGCGTCTGCAGGTCACCCGCGCCGAGGACAACGGCATCCGCATCAGCGATGCCGAGCTTGACCAGACCGTGAGCGGCATCGCGCAACAGAATGGCATCAGCACCGACAGCATGCGCGCCCAGCTTGCCGCCGATGGCATGAGTTTCAGCGGCTTCCGCGAGACGCTGCGCGACGAACTCACCGTGCAGCGGCTGCGCCAGGCGCTGACCCAGAGTCGGGTCAACGTCAGTGATGCAGAGGTTGACGTGGAGCTGGCCTCGCAGGCCAACAGTGGTGGGCAGGTTCACCTTTCCGACATCCTGGTCGCGGTCGATGACGGTGCCTCCCCGCTGGACGTCGAAGCCGCAAAGAGCAAGGTTGCCGACATCAAGCGCCAGATCGACGGTGGCCTGGCCTTCGAAGCCGCCGCCATCCGCTACTCGGACGCCCCAAACGCGCTCGACGGCGGCGACCTCGGCTGGCGCAATGTCAATGAAGTCCCGCGCCTGTTCACCGAGGTGGTCAAGACCCAGCCGGTGGGCACCGTGACCGAGCCGATGCGTGGGCCCAGTGGTTTCCACCTGCTGAAAATCACCGAACGACGCGACGAGAACGAACGCCAGACCGCCACCGAGTACCACGCGCAGTCGATCGTGATCCTGCGCAGCGAACTGGTCCCGGATGCCGAGGCCCACGCCCGTATCGACGCCGCTCGCGAGCGCGTCACCAGCGGCGGCGAGGATTTCGGCAGCGTGGCCAAGGAGGTGTCCGAGGACACCCGCACCCGCGACCTCAACGGCGACATGGGCTGGTTCAAGGCTGACGATTACGGCGCATCCGTAGCACGGGTCATCACCACGCTGGAGGATGGCGAGGTGTCGCAGCCGTTCCCCAGCAACGTGGGCTGGCACCTGATCAAGCGACTGGGCGTTCGCGAACAGGACGTCACCGAAGAACTCCGCCGGGCCCAGGCGCGCGAGACCGTGGGCAAGCGCAAGGCCGAAGAGGAATACGAGAGTTTCCTGCGCCAGCTGCGTTCGGAAGCCTATATCGAGAATCGCCTGACGGGCTGAGCGCGACGCCGCGCCCGTCGGGCAACGCCAAGGGGAGCGTGACATGGCGGCATTGCCGCGCCTGGCCCTGCTGCCGGGCGAGCCCGGCGGCATCGGGCCGGAACTGGTGGTCAAGCTGGCGCAGCGCGCACTGCCGGCCAGCCTGCTCTGCTTCGGCGATCCGGATCACCTGATCAACACGGCGCTGGCGCTGCGATTGCCGCTCAGCTGCGAGCCGCTGACCGCAGCCGCACTCGACCAACCCTTGCCGGCGCATCGACCGGGCCGACTCACGGTCATGCCGTTCCCGCATCCGAACCTGCCCGTGGCCGGCACCGCCTGCCCTGACAACGCCGGCAGCCTGTTCAACGCGCTGGAAGCCGCCACCGATGCCTGCCTTGCCGGCCAACTCGACGGCCTGATCACCGGGCCGCTGCAGAAAGCCAGCCTGAACGCAGACCGCCCATTCACCGGCCTCACTGAATGGCTGATGCAGCGTGCCGGCAGCGATGACGTGGTGATGATGCTGGCCAACCCCGACCTGCGCGTGGCGCTGCTCACCACCCACCTGCCATTGCGCAACGTGCCGGATGCGATCACTGGCGAGCGGCTGCACAGCCGGCTCGGCATCCTGCACCGTGCGCTTCGCCAGGACTTCGGCATCGCCTCGCCGCGCATCGCCGTGCTCGGCCTCAACCCGCATGCTGGCGAGGATGGCCTGCTTGGCGATGAGGAGCTGCAGGTCATCACGCCCGCGTTGGAAAAGCTGCGCGCTGACGGCATGGACCTGATCGGTCCGCTGCCCGCCGACACCGCCTTCCTGCCGCAGCGACTTCACGAGTTCGACGCCGTGTTCGCGATGTATCACGACCAGGGCCTGCCAGTACTCAAGCACGGCGGCTTCGAGCAGGCCGTGAACATCAGCCTCGGCCTGCCCTTCGTGCGCGTCGCCGTCGACCACGGCACGGCGCTGGATCGCGCGGGCCAAGGCAATGCCGACGCCGGCAGCCTGATTGCGGCCACCGAAACCGCGATCCGCATGGCCAACACGCGACGAAACGCCGCATGAGTGACGGACACGGCAGGCATCGCGCCAAGAAGCAGTTCGGCCAGCATTTCCTGCACGAACGTCGCTACATCGAGCTGATCGTCCACGCGATCGACCCGAAGCCCGGCCAGCGCGTCGCCGAGATCGGTCCCGGCCTCGGTGCCATCACAAAACCGCTGATGGAAAAGCTGGGACAGCTGACGGTGATCGAACTGGATCGCGACGTGATCGCGCCGTTGACGGCAAAAGTCGAGTCACTGGGCGAACTCGACGTTCGCCTGGCCGACGTGCTCAGCGTCGACTTCAGCACGATCGCCAACGGCCAGCCGCTGCGACTGGTTGGCAACCTGCCCTACAACATCTCCTCGCCGATCCTGTTCCACGCACTGGCGCACCGCCAGGCCATCCAGGACATGCACTTCATGCTGCAGAAGGAAGTAGTGGACCGCATGGCCGCCGCGCCCGGCAGCAAGGTCTACGGCCGCCTCAGTGTGATGCTGCAGGCCTATTGCCGGATCGAGGCGCTGTTCGACGTACCGCCCGGCGCGTTCAGCCCGCCGCCGAAAGTCGATTCCGCCGTCGTCCGCCTGATCCCGCGTGCCGAAGCCGACATCGGCATCGACGATCACGACCGCTTCGCCTCACTGGTGAAAGCCGCCTTCGCCCAACGCCGAAAAACCCTGCGCAACACCCTGCGCGACATCGCCACGCCGGAGCAGATGGAAGCCGTCAACATCAACCCCGCCGCCCGTGCCGAAGCCATCGCCGTCACCGACTACGTCCGCCTGAGCAACACCCTTTGATCTTTCACACAGATTTCGGGGTCAGTTCAAAATCTGGAACAAGATCACCGTCTCAGCGCAAGCCAGGCAGCCAGTGACGAGAGCACGATCAGCAACAAGGCGCTCCACGCAGATATCACCGGAATGCTGTGCGCACGAGGCGGTGGAGGCGCTGCCGCGACGGTGAAGGTGGCGGTTGCATACTCTGAGGGTGGGCCGACGGGGTCTGGACTATCGCCAATAAAATGTCGGGAATGGATCGTTAAGGAATAGTTTCCTGGTGGCAAAGGCGGCAGCTGAAATTGCTCCCAGCCACTTGAAACAGGGGGGCAAACCCCAACAGAACCGCCGCTAGATGCAGTGTCGACAGTAGCTTGAATTTGGCTGCCAATTAGTTGTATGTCGTACAACGAAGTTCGGAAAACGAAGCTCGGACATGCTGAGCGCCAGTACATTTCGATGAGTATTGGCTGTCCTTCGACTGGCGGCGAAGGAAAACGGATCTCGTTGAATTGAGCCAGTGCCTTGCCCGGGCCTAGCAGGCAGCCAAACAATGCCAGCAGGAAAAGTTTGCCCGCGATTTGTCGTAACGTGTGCATGGATCACTCCTCCTCGAAACCATCGTCAAACAGGCGCAGTGACCGCGTGCAGCGATGATGCATCGGGCCATCGCAGGGGTCGCTGTTGGGGATGTTGGCGAAGGGATATTCCACGCCATCGTTGATGCCGTCACCGTCGGTATCGACGATGTCGTAGAGCGTGCCCAGCACCCACTCCATGGCGTTGGGCAGACCATCGCCATCGGTGTCGCCACGGGCATAGGCGTAGCCCAGACCTGAACTGCTCATGCCGGGGAACAGGGTGTTGAAACCGCGCGTGTTCTGGAACAGGTTGCTGTCGCCGTCGGTAAACACCGCGCAGGGGCTGCCACCGGCTTTGCATTTCAGGTTCAGCGTCTGTGTGCCGACCGGCTGGGTGCAACCGGCAATGCCTGCGCAATGCCGGTACACATAGCCTTGCCGCCCCAGATAGCCGTAGCCTTGGTTGTTGACAGCGCTCTGCACCAGCGCCGGGTCGCTGAGCAGAATGTAATCGCGGGCGCTGCCGCTGTCCTTCATCAGCAGGAACAGCGGAATCACCGCCGGCATGCCCACATCCGGTGCGACCTGCGTACTCAGTACATAGGCGCGTGCGCCCGGGTTGCCTTTGCCGGGATTCGGGAAATCCGGGTAGGACGGGATGTCAGGCCCGTCATCCACATAGCCGTACTGGTTCAGGCTCATCGCCATCTGCGGCGTGGCGACCGCGGCAGTGTCCGTGGTGATTGCGTTGCGCAGCGAGAACAGCGGAATGGCCCGGTTGCGCACACGTTCGCCGCGCTTGACGCCCAGCATGCCCCTGGCAGCGGCTTCGGCGTCCGGAATACCGAAGCCCAGCTTGTAATCCCAGCCTTGTCCGGCTTGCGCACGACTGGCCGTATCCGCCAGCAGCTTGCGGATGCCACCTGCGGCCAGTGGAACGGTCGTCTTGGCGGCGCCAACAGGCACCAGCGGGTTGATCGAGCGGATCAGGCCAACAATGGCGGAGACCTGCGGTGCGGACATGGAGGTGCCCGTGCATTCGCCAATGCCATCGTTGCTGGCGCCGCCACCGTAGGAATCGCCGCACGCCAGCCGGTTCCCCCATTCGCGAGCTGGATACACCGTTGACATGACATGACTGGAGAGGGCCATCAACTCCTGATAGGCCGTAGTAGAGCCTGCTGGCCCGAAGTTGCTGCCGCATTCACCATCGTTATCAGGGTCATCACTGTAGAACGGACATCCGCTGTTTGATCCGGGTGATTTGTCCCAGATGTCGAGTTGCCCGCCACTTTGCTGCAGGCCACCAATTGCCGCCGACCAGACCCCGTTGGCGGGGGCCTGGATGATGTCCCGGTTATTACCGGAAGCAGCGCTGACGTAGATATCGTCCTCGAAAGCGGCTTTTGCTGTTGTGCAGCGGATGTCGTTGTGGCTTGAGCCACACAAGATCGTAATATTCGTTCCGCCACCTTGGTTGTTATCACCACCGCTAGAGTTGATTACTTGCGCGCCGCTTTCATTCGCAGAATTAAAGCCAGCCTCGTTTTCTGTACTGCTGAATAGCGCAGGTCCGTCACATTTGTGATAGATCCATTTAATCACAACCATTCCGCAGTGCTTGCAACCACCCGATACACCGCTTCCGTCTTCTGAATTGGCGGCTATCAACCCCGCGACATGGGTGCCGTGGCCGGTGCCTTCTCCCGGAAAGAGATCGTCGGTATGCAGCAGGCCGTCCTGCCAGCCGCCCTGGCTTGGGTCTGGCGGGTCACAGCTTGGAGGCAGCGTATTCGGCGGGCCGCCAACGCTGTACTGGAATTCGTCCAGATTGTCGGCGGCTTGACCATGCCCGGCGACGTTCTCCGACAGTGCCGGCAGGTAGTTGCCGCCGGGAATAAACGTACCGCCTATCGATGCCGGGCCGGAGAAGGACTTGAACTCGGGATGATCGGGATAAATCCCGGTATCGGGTATGCCGACCAGCCCCCAGCCTTCAGCAATTTTCCAGGCTTCGCCAATGCGCAGCAGGCCAAGATGATCCTGTGGAACCGTGTTTCCGGTGGATTTCGCGTTCGCGGCGGCGCTTTGCGTGATCTTTCCCCTTCCGTCATTGGCAACTTCACCCGGTGACGAAGGCAGAGGGAAAGTTAGCGGCTTGGACTTGTCGGTAGTTGCAGGCGGGTAGCGCAGCACGCTGATGCGGCGGATATCGGCCCATTCGACAACGGCGGCGTTCTTGAGGGTTTCCAGTGCGCGATCACGGCTGGCTACGTCCTTGAAACCAGCAACCATCGTTAGATGCAATTGCGCGCTAGCCATGTCGGGGTGTTCGCGATACCAGATTGTTTCACTGGAGGTTGGCGGACGACGTAGTTGCCGCCGCAGGTTTTGCGGCGGGTTGTCGGGCAACGGCGTGTAGCGATCCAACAGGTCGCGTAGATCGCGTTGGGCAGCGTCGTTGTTTTCGCGCGCATCGGTCGCATCGCGCAGTGCCTGCGCAGCATCGCCTTCTCGCAAGCGAACGATGATTTCCAGGGTCTCATGAGTCGCCCATTGCGGTGCTGGCGAAGCAACCGCACGGCGAACATCCACCCAGCCTTCGGCAAGCTCGCAGGCGGTTTCACTGACATCGGCAGTAACGCAATGCGAACTGGCCAGACTGATGCGTGCGCGCCCCGGTTGTGCCTTGTCAGAAACACGCAACGGGATGGTGCAGATAAGTCTGTCATCAGCGGGCAGCGGCGAATTATCGGCACTGAAGTAAATCGCAGTAATACGGTTCCAACCGTTGGTGCCGCACAAACCGGCGCCTTCACCTTCCAGCGGCGCACCAGCAGGTGCATCAATAACCAGCCGGGCCGAATCCACCACCCAAGTGGCGTCGGTAGCGACGACCTTGCCATCGCCTTGGAACCGAAGCTCCACTTCAACTGTTTCGCCGGCTTCGACGACATGCGTGGAAGCCGACCAACCGGCTGCCAACGAAAGCGGTGAAACCGGCACAGCCAGCGCAACAACGACAGCACGGACTACGCTATGAAAGCGGGAAAGCGGGAAAGCGGG
>JAGRJX010000080.1 GCA_020442545.1 Lysobacterales bacterium | reverse complement strand
TCGCCGGCGCCCTGCTTTTCCGGATTCTTGCGATCAACGCCGCGATTGATGTCCGGCGACTGCTTGCCGATCAGGTTGAGCACGCCGCAGGTGGCGCCGTCGAAACCGACATCGCTGCTGTCATAGCCGATGTCGAGGATGACCTTGCGGGTCAGCTCCTCGATATCGACCCAGGCGCTGGTGGTGACTTCGCCGGCGACGATGGCGACGCCGGTCTTGACCATGGTCTCGCAGGCGACGCGGGCGCGCGGATCCTGCGCGAGGATGGCGTCGAGCACGGCGTCGGAAATCTGGTCGGCGACCTTGTCCGGATGGCCTTCGGAAACGGACTCGGAGGTAAACAGGAAGCTGCTCATCGCTGGCGAAACCCTCGCGGTTATCTTTCAATCGGGATGGAAGGATGGATCAAGCCGGGCATGATACCGGCGCGGCGCACAGTTTGCATCATTCCCACGCCGCGCGCTGCGCGGGCGTTCAGCCTGCCGGTGAGGCTGCCGACGGTCTGAACGGGCCACCGAATGGATAGTGCCGGACACCGCCGGCAGGCGATTTGCATTGAAGCGTTCAGGCCCGGCCTGCGGAGTGCTACGCTGCCTGTCCATTCAACGCAGAAGGAAGCCTATCCATGAGCGGATTGCTGGATCTGGTAAAGGGTGCCATCGACAGCGGCATGGTCAACAAGGCCGCCAATCAGCTGGGCACCACGCCCGGCCAGGCGGAAAGCGCCATCGATGCTGCCCTGCCGCTGCTGCTGGGCGCGCTGGGCCGTAACGCCTCGCAGCCGCAGGGCGCGCAGTCGCTGCACCGGGCGCTGGAGCGTGACCATGCCGACAACAACCCGCTGTCGGTGCTGGGCAACGTGCTTGGCGGGCAGGGGCTGGGCGACGGCGCGGCCATTCTCGGCCATATTTTCGGTGGCCGGCAGGAGCGTGCCAGCCTGGGCGTCAGCAAGGCCTCCGGCCTGGACATGGGCAATTCCGGTCAGCTGATGGCGATGCTGGCGCCGGTGGTGATGTCCATCCTCGGCAGCCAGATGAAGCAGCGCGGCCTGGATTCCGGTGGCCTTGGTGGCCTGCTCGGCCAGGAGCGCCAGCGCATCGAGGAAGACAAGGGCGCCGGCGGCCTGATGAACGCGGTGCTGGATCGTGATGGCGACGGCGACGTGGACTTTGCCGACATTGCCAAGAATGTCGGCATGCTGGGGTCGCTGTTCGGCAAGCGCTGAGATTCAGCCGGTGATCCGATGCAACGGCGCCCGGAGCGATCCGGGCGCCGTGATGCTGGCATCTGCGGCCACCGGTGTCAGTTCAAAGCGGCCTCGCCCAGTTCGCGTTTCAGAAAATCGCCCCAGTCCGGCGAGGCGATGCGACGCAGCAGCGCCGTGTTCAGCGGTTCGCGAAGTGGACTGTTTTCGGGGAGCGCCAGCGCATAGTCCTGCCGCTCCACGGTGATCGGCAGCAGCCGCAGCCGGTCGGCATAGGTCGTCGATATCCGGTAGCCGAGCAGCGGCGCGTCGTAGACCACGGCATCCAGTTCACCGCGGTCCAGCAGATCCAGCGCCGGCACGGCATCGTCGAACAGACGCGGCTGGTAGCCTTGCTTCGACAGCCAGTCGGCGCTGGTGCTGTCGCGCAGGCTGCCGATGCGCTTTCCGGCCAGATCGCTGATGGATTTGATGCGGGCGCTCAGGTGCTGCACGGTGAGCGCCGACGTGATCGCCGCGGTAAAGCTGGAAACGATGATCAGCGCCGCAAACATCCACAGCACCGCAAGCAAGCGGCCCAGTAGCGTGACCGGTGCCTTGTCGCCGTAACCGACCGTGGTCATGGTCACTGCGGCAAACCAGAAACCGTTGCCGATCCCTTCACCGCTGCTGCCGCCGAACTGCTCGGGATTGCGACGCCGCTCCAGTAGCCACATCAGCACGCCAATTAGCAGCAGCAAGGCGGCAAGTGCCGCGATCACCTTGAGAAACCCTGGCGAGATCAGTGCCCGCAGCGCGGCTGCCCAGCTGCCGCGGTCGTTGCCGCGAACGGCGATGCCGGTGCCGGAGCTGGTCAGCGGGTGGCTGAAATCGAGCCGCCGCTCACGCTCGGCGGTGACGGTGATCGCGCCCAGCCCGACGTCGGCTTGCTTGGTGGCAACCGCGTCGAGCAACGCGCCGAGGCCCATGCGCTGGTATCGATAGGTCCAGCCGTTCTCGCGGGCAATGTCTTCCCAGAGCGCGATGGCGAGCCCGTCGTAGCCACTGTCGGTTTCGACCACGAACGGCGGTGCGGGCTTGACGGCCACCACCAGCTCGCGGTCGGGGGATGGCGGCGGCGGTGACGCCTCCTCGGCCCGGCACACGGTGGCAAGCAGCAGCGACAACCCGGCCAGAGTCCACAACATGCTGGCGTGGCATCGGGGGAAGCTCAAGTCGGTCTCCTGGTTTGCAGTGGACTCAAGGGTAACGCGTTGTCCACCGCCGTTCAGGCGAGGCACCACCCGGCACTGCTCTTGCGGGATCGATGTCGGCCGGTCAGGCGGCGGCTGACAGCGTGGGATCGACGCCGGCCGCCAGCGCGTCGAAATAGTCGCGGGTCAGCTGTCGCTGCTCGTCGGCCGTTTCCGCGCGATTGACCACGGCGCGAAAAGCCGCATTCTCGGGGCGATCCTTGGCGTACCAGCCCAGGTGTTTGCGGGCGATGCGCAGCCCCATGAACTCGCCGTAGAAGTCGTAGAGATCGTCGAGATGGCCGAGCAGGATGTCGCGGACCTCGGCAGGTGAAGGTGGTGGCAGCTCCTTGCCGGTTGCCAGGTAATGCGCGACTTCGCGGAAGATCCACGGCCGGCCTTGGGCTGCGCGTCCGAACATCAGCGCATCGACGCCGGTGCGTTCCAGCACGAAGCGCGCCTTGGGGCCGCTGTCGATGTCGCCGTTGGCGATCAC
>JAGRJX010000079.1 GCA_020442545.1 Lysobacterales bacterium | reverse complement strand
ATCGCGATCCCTACCTGCGCACCAAACACGATTCCGAAAAGGTCGTGCGCGACGAATGCAGGCGGCCGTTCCGCATCTACCGGCCGTCCATCGTGCTGGGGCACTCGAAGACCGGCGAAATCGACAAGGTCGATGGCCCGTATTACCTGTTCACCCTGATCAAGCGCATGCGCGAGCTGTTCCCGCAGTGGATGCCAACCATCGGCATCGAGGGCGGGCGGCTGAACATGGTGCCGGTGGACTACGTGGTCGACGCCATGGACCACATCGCGCACAAGCGCGGCCTGGACGGCGGCTGTTTCCACCTGACCGACCCCGAGCCGCGCCGCTTCGGCGAGATGCTCAACATCTTCTGCCGCGCCGGCCACGCGCCGGAAATGACCATGCGCATCGACGCGCGCATGCTGGCGTTCGTGCCCAGCGCGGTGCGCATGGCGTTGGCCAACCTGCCGCCGGTGAAGCGCTTCACCCGGATGCTGCTGCGCGACCTGCGCATTCCGCCGGAGACGCTGGGTTTCATCACCTATCCGACCCGCTTTGACTGCCGCGAGACCGAGCGTGCGCTGAAGGGCTCGAGAATCAAGCTGCCGCAGCTGGAAGACTACGCCTGGCGGCTCTGGGACTACTGGGAGCGTCACCTCGATCCGGACCTGTTCGTTGACCGCTCGCTGAAGAGCCGGGTCAAGGGCAAGGTGGTGATGATCACCGGCGGTTCGGCCGGCATTGGTCGTGCCGCGGCGGACAAGGTGGCGGCTGCCGGTGCCCACGTCATCATCGTGGCGCGCAAGGAAGAGGAGCTGTTTGCGGCCCGCGACGAGATCATCGCCGCTGGCGGCAAGTGCTGGGCCTACACCGCCGACCTGTCGGATATGGATTCCTGCGACAAGCTGGTCGACAGCGTGCTGTCCGAGCACGGTCACGTGGACATCCTGGTGAACAACGCCGGACGCTCGATCCGTCGCTCGGTCGAACTCAGCTACGACCGCTTCCACGACTTCGAGCGCACCATGCAGCTGAACTACTTCGGTTCGCTGCGCCTGATCATGGGCCTGCTGCCGAAGATGACCGAGCGTCGCACCGGCCAGATCATCAACATCTCCTCGATTGGCGTGCTGGCCAATTCACCGCGTTTCTCCGCCTATGTGGCCTCGAAGTCGGCGCTGGATGCCTTCTCGCGTTGTGCGCAGGCCGAGTTCTCCGGCAAGAACATCGCCTTCACCACCATCAACATGCCGCTGGTGCGTACCAAGATGATCGCGCCGACCAAAATGTACGACTCGGTACCGACGCTGAGCCCGGAAGAGGCGGGCGACCTGATCGTGCAGGCCATCATCGAGCGGCCGTCCCGCATCGCCACGCGTCTGGGCATCTTCGCCGGCGTGCTCAACGCGCTGGCACCCAAGGCCTACGAGGTAGTGATGAACACCGCCTTCGAGCTGTTCCCGGATTCCGCCGCCGCGCAGGGCAAAAAGGCCCTGGGCTCCGAGCAGAAGCCGTCCAGCGAGCAGATTGCCTTCGCCGCCTTGATGCGGGGTGTTCACTGGTAGCGCTGTGGACGCCGGTGCCTCTCGCACCTGTAACAGGTGAGTCGGCAGCTTCGCTGCCAGTGAGCAGGTAAGTCGGCGGCTTCGCCGCCTGTGAGTTAGCCCGCTGCGCGGGGCTGAAAGGAGTCAGTTCAAGGCAACAGCGCTTCTACTGACAGCCCTCGAAGCGGGCGACTTTACCCTTTACAGGGACCGAAGGTGCCGACTTACCGGCATTGGCGCCAACGAACCCGGGCCTCGTCCTCGTCGCGTGGGTTGGCGTAGCTGATCTGCAGGCGCGTGTAGCGCAGTTCCTCGTAGCGGGTCAGCTCGTTGCAGATGTTCCGGACCACTGGTGCCAGCAGGTCTTCGGCCTCGGGTGCTCCCGTCGTGGAGGGATCACCATCAGCCGAGGTCGCAGCGGTGCTGCTGGGCGATGGCAGCACCACCACCATGGTGGATCGCGTGTTCCAGCTGGCGTTCTGCACGCCGCTCAGCGTCTGCACGGCGGTTTCTGCCTGTTCGCGACGAAGCTGGGCCTGATCGAACGTGAGGTCCGGATCAGGCAATGCCGACGGTCCGCGATCCTCGGCTGCGTCGTGACCCGGCGAGGCCGTGTCAGTCGATACCGGCATCCGGTCCGCAGGCGGTTTGCCGGCGGCAGACCGGGTCGGTTGAGCGGCGCCGACGCCGGCTGGTGCGGCCGGCGAATGGCTTGCTGCACCATCGCCCAGCATCGTGCCCAGCATGTAGGCTGCACCGCCGCCGAGCATGGCAAACAGGATCGCCATCACTGCCGCCGAGTTGCGATTGCGTCGCAGGCGCAGGTCGGTTTCCTTGTGGATGTCCTCGACCAGATTGAACGGCAGATTGGGCTCGAGCTGCTGCCAGAGCTCCGCCCCCTCCAGCACTTCGACGCCGCGCGATGCGGCCCGCTCGTGGATCGCGGGATTGACGCCGCCAGCATTCACCAGGATCGCGCCGGAAACCGCTTCTTGCTGAATCAGCCGGACCAGGTCTTCGAGACCCGCTTCCTTGAGGCAGTAGGCGCTGCCATGCTTGCACTGGACAATGTAGCGTGCGCTGCCGCGCTTCATCAGGATGTCGGCACCGTTCTCGCCCGGCTTGCGTGCCTGCTCGTCGACGGCAAGTCCACGTTTTTCCAGCAGTGCAATGACGAAGCCGGCGAACTCGCGCCATTTCAGCCCACGCAGGGCTTCCAGGACGACGGTCAGCTGCACTCTGGCGCGCGCGAACAGACCGTTCTTGATACCAGAAATGAGGAATGCACCAGCCCCGAAAATGATGGCGCCGGTCAGTGCGAACAGCCAGTCGATCTGCATGAAGTCACCGAGTGAAGGGAGCTGTCGCCGATGATAAGCCCTTCCTGCCTCAACGCCGAATCCGTGGTGTCACCATGCAAAAAGAAGCCCGCCAGCCGAAAAGCCGCAAGGGGAGGGAGCTTGCTGGCGATTCGTGCGGCTGGCGGGCGTCAGGGACGGGAATCGTTTGCGGGCCGATTCCCTGGATTGCCCTGATCGGCGCGGCGACAGCCCAGGGGAGGGGATGTCGCCGGCAGGGCCGATCAGGGAACGCCTGTGATGGCGTTACCGGGCTTTGGAGGCGCCGCCGGCTTTCCTGGCAGCGGCCTTCTTTGCCGTGGTCTTGCGGGTCGACTTCTTCGCCGTCGCCTTCTTGGCTGCCGGCTTCCCGCTTGCCGTCTTGCGCGTGCTCTTGCGCGCGGCCTTCTTGGCCGCCGGTTTCTCGCCGTTCAGCTTGCGCACGGCGTCGGTGAGGACGTCGATGCGGTCGGTCAGCGACTGGATTTCTTCACGGCCGGGCACGCCGAGCTTGTTCAGGGCGCGCTGCACACGGTCCTCGAACACCTGCTCCAGGCGATCCCAGGTATCGGTGGCGCGCTCGCGAGCCTGATCGACGCGGGTTTCGACGGCTTCACGAACCACGTCGACCTTGCCGGTGGCCATCTTGCGCGTCTTCTGCTCCAGCGTCGCACCTTCGCGGACCAGCGCCTCGAACAGCTTGCTGCCTTCGGCCTGCGCGCGGTTGAACGCGCCCATGCCGGCTTGCCAGATCTGCTGCGCGGAATCGACGATCGAGCGCGACACTTCTTCCAGCTTGGCCTGTGCGTTGGTAGCGGAGGCCTTGCCCTTCGCCGACTTCTTGAACTTCGCCATGGTTTCCCTCCTCAGGAATGAAATGGGTCACGGGCAAACCGGCCCGTTGGAGGGAATGCTAGGCGCGATGCCTAGACTATTCACACTAGATGGCGGGGCTGTTGTCGAGCGTTCAGCTGGTGGCAAGGCTGCGCAGGTGGGCGTCGAGGTCATCCAGCGCGCGGCGCAGTCGCGCGGTGCTGTCGGTACCGCCACGCGGTGTGGATTCCAGCGACTCCATCATGCACGGGCCGGGGTGGTCCAGAATCTGTTCGTCAAGGCGCAGCCCATGGCGGGCCAGCAGCGGAGCCAGCTGCTCGCGACGGCGACCAAGGTCGGTCAACGTGGCGGTGTAGGCGTGTTCGCTGACGCGCTGGCGCGAGGCGTAGCTGAACACATTGGTGAAGAACATTTCGGCGTCGTCGGCATTGGGTTCGACGACCAACTGGTCAGTTTCCGGATAGCGCTGGGCGTACTTGGCGAGACCGACCTCGACACGCGACTGCAGCATGGCGCGTACGGTCTGTGACAGCACGGCAGGCAGCCCACCCTGCACCAGACGCTCAGGCATTTCGCCAAGGCGCTCGCCACTGGCGTCGAAGGGCACCAGTGGGTTGATGCCGATCAGCAGGTCAATGCCCTGATCGAGCGCCACCGAAGCATGCATGGTGCGGCGCAGGGCGCCATCGACGAAATGCCGGCCACGGATTTCCACCGGCGTGTAGAGGCCGGGCAGGGCGGAACTGGCCTGGATTGCTTGCGAGATCGGTACGTCGTCCCAGCCAGTGGCACCAAACCGCACGGTCTCGCCGCTGTCGAGTTCCACGGCGATGACGAACAGCTTGCGGCCCAGTTCACGGAAATCGTTGCTCCGACCCTTTCGGGTAAAGGTCTCGCGCAGGAAATGTTCGATCGCTTCGTTGTCGAACAGACCGGTTGGCACCAGCTCGCCGAGGCGACCGACAAGGTCGCCGATGCGCACGTCCACCGGATGCCGGAACAGTTCCAGCCACCAGTTGAGCAGCACGTTCGGCAGTCCAACGGCGCGACGCACGTATTCGGCGAAGGCCGGACGAAGGAAGGCTTCTGGCCGGAATCGCACGTCTTCCTTGCCACCCTCGGCAGCCAGGAACACCCGGCACATGTCGGAGGCCGACATCCGGTTGGCGAGACCCGCAGCCAGGAAGGCGCCAGAGCTGACGCCGACGTAGACGTCGAGGTCGGACAGGCGCAATCCGACGATGGCACGTTCCAGCGCGCGTAGCGCGCCAAGTTCGTACATGCCACCGATCGGACCACCGCCAGCCACGGCCAGGCCGATACGGCTGGCGCTGGGTTGGCTGCTGCGTGCAGGGTTGATCAGGAGCATGGACGATCCATCAGACGTGGAACGCGATTGTAGCGGTCGCCGCGATGGCAGCAAGTGCGCGGGTCACAGCCCCGCTATCATTGCGCCATGGTCTTTGCAAGAAAATCCCGCTCCGAGGAGGCCGCCGGCGACGCTCCGGGACGCCATTGGGTTACCCATCGCATCGGCCGGCTGCTGGGCATGAATCACCGCGCCCGCGATGTCCGCGTCGAACCGCGCAACCGCCTGTCGGTGCTGCCCGGGCTTCAGCGCTGGCAGTCGCGACGTCTGGCCCGCAGCCATGCAGACCTGCTGGCGGCGGCCGACAGCCGTGCGGCGACCAGTTTCTTCCTGAGTGATCTCTACGGCGACCACGACGTTGGCCTTCGCGACCGCGAAATGGAGCGGGTGATGCCGATGATGCAGCGCGTCCTGTCGCCGGCCATGCTGATGATCGCCGCCGACGCGATCGAACTGGCGGTGCTGAGTCATGCACTGGACCTGCGCGTGGCGGAACAGCTGGCCATTGCCGGCATCGACGAGGCGGGCATCAATGTCGACAGCTACGCCGCCGCCTACCGAGCCACCGGCCATCGGCGCCTGCGGCAGCGGCAGATCCAGCGCATCGAGTCGGTCGGGCTGGCGCTGGGCGATGCGGTGAACCAGCCATGGATCGCGCGCCTGCTGCGTCTGGCGCGCGGCCCGGCGCGACTGGCCGGCCTGCTGGAGCTGCAGCGCTTCCTTGAGCGCGGCTTTGATGCTTTCGGACAACTGGACGACGTACCGGCCTTCATGCGTCGTCTCTGTGACCACGAGCGCAGCATATCGGCAAGGCTGTTCGCCGCCGAGCGCGACCCCTTCGGCTTTGGAGAGGCCCCGTCGGTCTAGCCGAGCTTCTCGTCGAGATAGCGGTGGATTTCCGCCTCGATCGGGCCTTTCATCATGCTCAGCATGAAGCCGAGTTCGGCCACCACCTGTACCGCCTGATCACCGATTCGGATCTCTCCTTCGACACCGGGACGCTCGAAGGCCATCACATCGCCGTTCCAGCCATACTCGACCCCGAAACGGTCGGCCATCTTTTCCGCCAGGCGCTCCACGGCATCGCGGACTTCCGTCGCGCTGCGTTGGTGACTGCGTTGGATATCGATACTGGACATGCAAGGTTCCCGGGATCCATCCGTCTATTCTGCGCAAGGCGCTGACCGGTTCCAAGTCCCTGCCGAATTGCCCATGCGCGACGCTGACGCAGCTTTGCCCTATGCTAGGCAACCATCACCGAACCTGAGCCACTGGATGCGACTGAGCTTCCCCCAAGGCGAGCACGAGGACATCATCGTCGGCAGCGGCGGTGCGCGCATCGGTAGCGCGAGGGATGCGGAAGTCAGTCTTCCCGGTTGCGGCCTTGAGGCGGAGCATGCCCGGATTGATCTGGATCCCTCTCGCGGCATCCTGTTGCGGATCGGTGAACGCGCCCGAGAGGTGCATGTCAACGGGCGACCCGTCGCTCGATTGGCGTTTCTGCGACTCGGTGACTGCGTCAGCCTGGGTGCCACCCGAATCCTGCTTTGTGCGGATCGCGAAACATCGATTGACGACCACATACCGGCGGATCCGCCGCCACCACCTTCGCCTGTCCAGCGCGTTGCGGCTTCGCGTGTGGTTTTGCGCGGCGCATGCGGACGTCTGTTCGGACGCTGTTTTCCACTGGTCGAACCGCTGGTGATTGGCAGCTCAGCCGATGCCGGGCTGACGCTCGACGAGCCGGCGCTGGCCGAACGTCACTGCCAGCTGGAACACCACGGCGAGTTCATCGCAATGCGCGACTTCGGCTCCGAGGACGGATCCATGGTGAATGGCATTGCGGTACGCAATGCGCGCCTGCATCCGGGTGATCAGCTGGTTATCGAACAGCAGCGTTTCGTGATCGAGGCACCGGGACTGCCGCCGCGCGGCGCGGATGCCTACCAGTCGCATCCCGGTGCACAAATCGGTACAACCCAGACCATGCGGCCGGTCACCGATGACATGCTGGCCGAGGCACGGGAGAAGCAGAAAACGACGGGGATGACCGATGATCGGGATCGAGCGGGTGGTCTGCTCTGGCTGATTGCCGCTGCCGTGTTGATCATGGCTGGACTCGCCGCGTTGCTGCTCTACGCGCCGGGTTGGCTTGACTGAGCGAGGGCTGACCGCTTTTCTTGCGACCGTGCGCGATTCCGGGGCCAGCGCAGCAAGAACAGCAGCCCGAGGATCGCCGCGTAGATCAGCGGCTCGCGGACATCGGCCTTGACCAGCCACCAGAAGTGCAGCACGGCCAATATGCCGATCAAGTACACGAGTTTGTGCATCTGGCCCCAGCGGCGGCCCAGGCGACGCATCATGCCGCGCGTCGAGGTGACGGCCAGCGGGATCAGTAGCAGCCAGGCAAGGAATCCGACGGTGATGAAGGGTCGCTTGACGATGTCCTCGGCGATCTGCGCCCAATATCCGCCGAGATCGAGTACCAGATAGGTCGCCAGGTGCAAGGTGGCGTAGACGAAGGCCCACAGGCCGAGCAGACGACGGAAGCGGATCGGTTCACTGCGTCCGGTGATCCTGCGCAGCGGCGTCATTGCCAGGCTCGCGAGCAGGAAACGCAGCGCCCAGTCGCCGCTGTAGTGGGTGATCTCGGCCACCGGGTCGGCACCGAACAGGTCGTTGGCGATTCTCCAGCCCAGCCACAGCGCCGGTACGGCGGCGGCAAGCTGTACCAGCGTCTTGGCGAAGGTCATGCCGCGCATCAGAAATGCTTGCGCAGATCCATCCCGGCGTAGAGCGAGGCAACCTGCTCGGCATAGCCGTTGAACGGCAGCGTGGCGATTCGATTCGCGAAGAGCCGCGAGCCGTTGCCGGCGATGCGACGCTCGGTTTTCTGGCTCCAGCGCGGGTGATCCACGGCGGGGTTAACGTTGGAATAAAAGCCGTACTCGCCGGGCTGTGACAGGTTCCAGCTCGTCAACGGTTCACGCTCGGTGAACTCGATGCGGACAATCGATTTGATGCTCTTGAAGCCGTACTTCCACGGCACGATCAGGCGCAGTGGCGCGCCGTTCTGGTTCGGCAGATCCTGCCCGTACATCCCGGTGACCAGCAGCGTCAGCGGATGCATGGCCTCGTCCATGCGCAGACCTTCGCGATACGGCCATTGCAGCACCGGATAGCGGGTGCCGGGCATCTCCTGCTTGTCCAGTCTGGTGTGGAAGGAAACGTATCTGGCCTTTGAGGTTGGCTTGAAGCGCTTGAGCAGATCACCCAGCGGAAAGCCGCGCCAGGGAATCACCATCGACCAGCCTTCCACGCAGCGCAGCCGGTAGACGCGATCCTCCATGGTGTGCGGCTTGAGGATATCTTCCAGCGTGTAGCTGCCGGTATCCTCGGCGTGGCCGGCGATCTGCACTGACCACGGAGAGGTCTGCAGCGTGTGTGCGTACTTGGCGGGATCGGCCTTGCCGGTGCCGAACT
>JAGRJX010000078.1:8086-8821 GCA_020442545.1 Lysobacterales bacterium | reverse complement strand
GGATCAATCCCAACCGATACGCAGGTCTGCAATGTCGAAGCGCCAGTCGACTTCCGGATGCTGATCACTGAACACGTGAGTGATCCACCAGCCGCCCAGTCCACTCTCGACGTCAGCACCGGCATCGTCTTCTTCTGCGACTGACAGTCGTTCACCGGCATCATTGGAAAGCCGGTAGGCGATGCGTCCGCGCACGCTGGCGTTGAGTTCCAAACGGTACCAGCAGTCGTCCGACAATTCGATGCTGCCACTGCCCCGTACCAGCCGATTCCCCTGCCGGTGAAATGATTCAAGTTGAACGACTGGCCAGCGAGAACAGCCGTGTGGTGCGCCCGACACGTTGCCGATGATGGCGCCACGACCAACAACCTTTCCGTTGAATGTGCCCTGGTTCGGATCGCTCTTGCGCCAGTCACCGGTGAGGCCGAGCGCCAGATGCATGCCAGGCTCGGCCGCAAACAGGCCACGCGAGCGGAACCGGAAGCTCATGCCGTGTTCGATGGCCCCGACCGGAGCGATCAGCTCGCGTTGCCCCAGCGTATCAACGCCGGCGAGCCCGCAGCCGCCTGCACCTGCCGAAGCGGACAACTCCAGCCCTTGCCGGTCAATCAGTGCACAGACACCGCCACGCCGCTCGAAACGGAAGTTGCCGAAGTGCTGTTCTGCCCCCATCTTGCGAGGATTGTTGGGCACCATGGTGATTGCCGGACTCAGTCTTTCAGCACGCCCAGTCGT
>JAGRJX010000078.1:7156-8020 GCA_020442545.1 Lysobacterales bacterium | reverse complement strand
TCTGGGTGCGGATGCGGGCCTGGCCCTTCGGCACCACCGGGAAGAAGAAGCCGATCGCGTAGACCCCTTCCTTAAGCAGCTCTTCGGCGAATTGCTGGGCCAGCGGCGCGTCGTAAAGCATCACCGGGCAGATCGCATGCTCGCCGGGCTTGAGGTCGAATCCGGCATCGATCATGCGCTGCCGGAAATGACGGGTGTTGTCCGTCAGTCTTTCGCGCAGGTCGCCGGCGGCGGCAAGCATGCCGAAAACTTTGCTTCCCGCTGCCACGACGTGCGGCGGCAGCGAGTTGGAGAACAGGTACGGCCGCGAGCGTTGGCGAAGCATCTCGATCACCTCGCGACGACCGGTGGTGAAGCCACCGAGCGCGCCACCCAGCGCCTTGCCCAGCGTGCCGGTGATGATGTCGATGCGATCCAGCACGCCGCGCGCTTCGGCTGAACCGCGGCCGCTGGCGCCGACGAAACCCGTCGCGTGGCATTCGTCGATATGCACCATCGCGTTGTATTTCGCCGCCAGTTCGGTGATCTGATCCAGCGGCGCGATGAAGCCGTCCATGCTGAATACGCCGTCGGTGGTAATCAGAATGTCGCGCACGCCGTCGGCCCGCGCCTGCTTCAGCTGCGCTTCGAGATCGGCCATGTCGCAGTTGGCGTAGCGGTATCGCCTGGCCTTGCACAGGCGCACGCCGTCGATGATGGAAGCATGGTTCAGTGCGTCGGAAATGATCGCGTCTTCGGGGCCGAGCAGCGGTTCGTACAGGCCGCCGTTGGCGTCAAAACAGGCGGCATAGAGAATCGTGTCCTCGGTGCCGAAGAACTCCGCGATCTTTGCCTCCAGTGCCTTGTGCAGATCCTGGGTGCCGC
>JAGRJX010000078.1:0-7059 GCA_020442545.1 Lysobacterales bacterium | reverse complement strand
TTGTTGGCGCAGAAGTTGAGCACGCGGCGACCGTCCGCCAGCGTGATCTCGCCGGACTGCGGGCTGGCGATGACGCGCTCGGACTTGAACAGTCCCTGCTCGCGGATGCCGTCGAGTTCGGCAGACAGGCGCTGGATGGTGGCGGACATGGTGTTCTCCGGAATGGCTGTGTGTGGGTCTGCAGGCCGGCAGGTGCATGCCGGCAAGGCGCTGCACGGAATTGTAAGGGATGCGTCAGTCGGCGCCGTCCGGGTTCTGGTGACACAGCGTCGAGAGGCGCAGTTCGCCGACTTCGCGAAGGTGCAGGAAGGCATAGCGATCCCGCAGGCGTTGGTCCTCGTCCGGACTGATGCGGTACCGCTCCGGTGCCTTGCGGTAGTCATCGCAATAGGCCAGCAGGTGCGGCTCGATCCACGGGCGCAGCAGCACGTCGTAATAACTGGTGTTGATCGCCTCGTCCCAGTACGCGTTGACGTGGTTGTTCCAGTCGAACTCGCGCTGCACCAGCCAGCCGCTACGGGTGCGCCGCAGGATCGCCTTGCGACCGGGCACGATGTCGTCCTCGAAAAGCTCGCGGTAGAAACGGTGGCCTTCGTAGTTGGCGACGAGATCGGCGTTGGAATAGTCGCCGGTGGTCATCTGGCCGAAGATCCCGCGCTCGGTAATGGACGACCAGTTCGCCGCGTAGGCCTCGTCGCGCGCATTGCGCCAGCGTCGATTGAACTTGCGTCCCTGCGAGAGGAAGTGCCCGATCTTGTCGGTGCCGACGCGCACGCCGCCAATGTTGATGATCGGTCCGACCTTGAACAGGAAACTGTTGCGGCTGGCCCAGAACGGAATGCCGAAGTAGATCGATTCCTCGCGCGGCGTTTCCACGCGCTGCACTTCCGGCGAGTGCCAGGCCCAGCTCTCCAGGTGGTCCACCCAGTGATGGCCGCCAACCCGATGGAAGATGCCGTCGATGACGCAGGCTTCGCTGCCGGTCGGCGCGCATTCTGCGGCGGCCTCGGCGATCGCCAGGTTCATTTCGCGATTGAGCACCGGTGCGGCGTCTTCGAGCGGGGTCAGCCTGCCGTGGTACGAATCAAGTTCGTAGCCATGCAGCGCCGGCGATGTCGCAAGCAACAGCAACAACGGCCTGCACAGCCGCGACAGAAAGCGGAAACCCGGGAACATGGCCCGGGTTTCCTGTGACAATTGTCGTAAAGCGGCGGTCATCAGTCGCCGAAGCGCCAGGTGAAGTTGGCCAGCGTCATGGTGCGGTCGCCACCATGGCCGAACTCGACGCTGAGCTCGGCGTTGCGCGCGAAGTCATAGCCGATGCCCAGCGTCGGGTTGAACTTGTTCGACGACTCCAGCTCCACCGCGAACGGCACCGTGCCGATGCCGGGCAGGGCAATGGAACCCGCATGCTTTTCGGTGGTGTCGAGGTAGAAGCCGCCGACCCAGAAGCGCCAGTCGTCGCGGACCAGGCCGATTCGCGGCTGCCAGGTCTTGGCGCGGACGCTGGAATCGAAGTCGCCGGAAAGACTGCTGCGCGACCAGCTGCCGGTCAGGCTGGCGAACCAGCGCTCGCTGCCGTAGGCCAGGGTCAGGCCGCCGCCATAGACGCGGCCGTCATAGCTGATCGGCAGCTGGCCCAACACGCCAGCCGGAGCGCCCGGAATGTCCACGGCGCGCAGGTCGACGTCGGTATCGCCCTCGACGTGCCCCAGGATCGCGAAGACGTTGAGGAACGGCAGCAGCCAGGCGTCCAGCTTGACGTCGACGTTCCAGGCGCGGTTCTCCACCTTGATGACGCTGGGGTCGGCGAGGTCGACGCCAGGCAGGGTGAACTGCAATGAGGCGATGTCGTAGTCCTGATGCATGCTGAACATGTCGGCGCCGACGCCGAAGGTCTTCGGCAACTCGTGGCCTTCGGCCCACTCACTGCCAAACAGCGATTGCGCGGAAGCCCCAAGGGGCAGGGCGGACAACAACAGCAAGGCCAGGCAACGTTTCATGATCGACTCCCCGTCGAGTGATGGTGGTTTGCCGCTTCTGGGTGGTGGCGACCTGCGTCTCCCCGGAGTGCAGGCCGCGTGACTGTCATGTTACCGCGATCAGTTCCAGCTGCAGACCACCTTGCCGCAGTTGCCGGCCGCCATCAGGTCGAAGCCGCGCTGGAAGTCGTCGATGTGGATCTGATGGGTGAGCACCTTCTGCAGCGGAAAGCCGGTGAGAAGCATCTGGGTCATCTTGTACCAGGTTTCGTACATGCGCCGGCCGTAGATGCCGTGGACGGTCAGACCCTTGAAGATCAGGCGGTCCCAGTTGATTCCTGCACCATTCGGCAGGATGCCGAGCAGGGCGATCTTGCCGCCGTGGTACATGCAGTCGAGCATGTCGTTGAAGGCACCGGGATGACCGGACATCTCAAGCGCAACGTCGAAGCCTTCCATGTGCAGGTCGCTCATCACGTCCTTCACCGACTGCTGCGAGACGTTGACCACGCGCGTGGCGCCCATGTCGGCGGCCAGCTTCAGGCGGTAGTCATTGACGTCGGTCACGACCACGTTGCGCGCGCCGACGTGCTTGCAGATGCCGGCGGCGATGATGCCGATGGGGCCGGCACCGGTGATCAGTACGTCCTCACCGATCACGTCGAACTCCAGCGCACAGTGCGCGGCGTTGCCGTACGGGTCGAAGAACGCGGCCAGTTCGCTGGGAATCTGGTCGGGAATCGGCCACAGGTTGCTGGCCGGCATGGCCACGTACTCGGCAAAGGCGCCGTTGCGGTTGACGCCGATGCCGACCGTGTTCGGGCACAGGTGCTGGCGACCGGCGCGACAGTTGCGGCAGTGGCCGCAGACGATATGGCCCTCGGCCGACACGCGATCACCAACGGCATAGCCGGTGACGGCCGAACCCAGTTCGACGACGCGGCCAACAAACTCATGACCGATGACCAGCCCCGGCCTGATGGTGCGTTGGCTCCACTCGTCCCACTTGTAGATGTGCAGGTCGGTACCGCAGATCGCTGTCTTTTCCAGCCGGATCAGCACTTCGTTCGGGCCGACCTCCGGCACCGGCACGGACTCCATCCAGATGCCGGGACCGGCTTCGCGCTTGACCAGCGCCTTCATCATCTCGGGCATGCCCAGACTCGCTGCGTTCGGGAAAGCCCGATTATACCGAGCGGCCGTGCCGGGCACGGGTGTCGAACGTCTTGAACCCGGCCGGCGGGGATGGCGGCTGGCGATCAGGTAAAATCGCCGCTTTCTTGACGGATGGACGACATGAGCGCGACGGATACGGCCGAACTGGAGCAGAAGGCGCTGGCCAAGACCTGGTTCTACCCGTTCCCGCTGCCGTCGGGCGCCACCACGCCGACCTACGATGGCGGCGCGCTGGACCTGATCCACACCACCCGCACGCAGATGCTGGATGCGGCGTTGGACGCGCATTTCGGTGGTGATTTCAGTGGCCGGATTGCTGTCGACATGGCCTGCCATCAGGGCTGGTTCTCCATGCATCTGGCGCGTCGTGGCTTCGACAAGGTGCTGGGCGTCGATGCCCGCGACGAGCATGTGGCCGATGCCAGCCTGATTCGCGATGCGATGGGTCTGTCGAACTGGTCGTTGCTGCAGTCGGACATCCATGACCTCGATCCCGTCAGCATCGGCCAGCACGACCTGGTGCTGTGCTTCGGCCTGATCTACCACCTGGAAAACCCGGTCGGCGCGCTGCGCATGGCACGGGCCATGTGCCGTGACCTGTGCCTGGTCGAAACCCAGGTGGTGCCGGGTCAGATCGGCTGGGTTGACTACGGCAGCTACCGCTTCGTGCGACCGCTCAAGGGCAGTTTCGGCATCATCGACGAGACTGGCGAAACCCATGGCCCGGAAGCCTCGACCACCGGCATCTGCCTGGTTCCCAGCGTCGAGGCACTGGTCTGGATCATGCAGCGCATCGGTTTTTCCCGCGTCGAAGTGCTGCCGGTGCCGGATGACGGCTACGAGCAGCTGGTCCATCACAAGCGGGTGATGGTGGCTGGCTGGGTCTGAGTTGGTATTGCCAACGCCAGGCCTGAGTTGTCAGGCGGCTTCAAATTTCCCGAAACCACGAATGCGCCGGTAGCGCTGTTCCAGCATCTCGTCGGTGGACAGCTTGCCCAGCTGGTCGAGCTGGTCGAGCAGGGTGTTGCGCAGGCTTTCCGCCATGGCCTTGCCATCGCGGTGGGCGCCGCCCAGCGGTTCCTTGATGATGCTGTCGATCAGGCCCAGTTCTTTCAGGCGTGGCGCAGTCAGGCCCAGTGCCTCGGCGGCGTCGCGGGCCTTGTCGGCGCTCTTCCACAGGATCGATGCGCAGCCTTCCGGCGAGATCACCGAATAGGTGCTGTATTCGAGCATCAGCATGCGATCGGCCACGCCGATGGCCAGCGCGCCGCCCGAGCCGCCTTCGCCGATCACGGTGGCGATGATCGGAATGCGCAGTTCGGCCATCTCGATGAGGTTGCGGGCGATGGCCTCGCTCTGGCCGCGTTCCTCGGCGCCGACGCCCGGATAGGCGCCCGGCGTGTCGATGAAGGTCAGCAGCGGCAGCTTGAAGCGCTCGGCCAGCTTCATCAGGCGCAGTGCCTTCCGATAACCCTCCGGACGCGGCATGCCGAAATTGCGCTTGACCTTGGCCTTGGTGTCGCGGCCCTTCTGCTGGCCGATCACGACCACGGAGCGACCGTCGATGCGACCCAAGCCGCCAACAATCGCGGCGTCATCGGCGTAGGCGCGATCACCGGCCAGCTCGTGGAACTCGTCGAGGATCAGGCCGAAGTAGTCGTTGCTGTACGGGCGCTGCGGATGGCGCGACAGCTGCGCGACCTGCCACGGCGTCAGCGCCTTGAAGATTTCCGCGGTGCGGGTGCGCAGCTTGTCCTGCAGACGGCCGATCTCGTCCTCGATGCTCAGCGCGGAGCCATGGCTGGCGTGGCGCAGTTCCTGGATTTTCGCGTCCAGTTCGGCGATGGGTTGCTCGAAATCGAGGAAGTTCGGATTCATGCAGATGTCGCGTGTAGCCCCGGAAAGACGCGCGGAGTATAGCAGTCACGCATTACCCGCCATCGTGTCCGGGCAAACAAGATGGCTGGAGCCTCGGGCGTTTCCGCCTTGCGCGTCGCGTCAGGCAGGAACCGCCGTCAACCGGACGCCAAGCGCTGCGCAGACACGCTGCACCGTTTCGAAGCGCGGCTGTGCGTCTGGCCGTAATGCCTTGTACAGCGATTCGCGCCCCAGCCCCGACGCTTTGGCGATTTCGCTCATGCCGCGCGCGCGCGCGATGGTGCCGAGCGCTTCCGCAAGCGCGGAGGGATCCTCCTCCTCCAGGACGGCGACCAGGTAAGCGGCGATATCGTCGGCGTCTTTCAGGTGCTCGGCGGCATCGAATTTCGGAATGCGGGAAATGTTGACCTTTGCGTTCATGGATTATTGCTCCTCAAGGCGCGATGCACGAGCCTTCGCGACGACGATGTCCTTTGATTGCGTGGCTTTGCTGCCACCGCCCAGCAGAACAATCAGCTGCGATCCGCGCTGCACGAAATACATACGCCATCCCGGGCCGAAGTGCTCGCGCATTTCGCTGACGCCGTCACCTACCGGTTCAATATCACCCAGATTTCCCTGTTCGGCTTTCTGCAGGCGGCGAATCAGACGAGCCTTGGTCGCCTTGTCTTTCAGACTGTCCAGCCATTCGGCAAATTCGGGTAGCCGGCGAACGGTGTACATGACGAAAGTGTATCCAAACGATTACATTTCGGCAAGCGGCTTTCAGCAGAAAAGCTGTGCCATCAGGGTGCCGGATCGTCTGACGGCCGCAGGTCGATCTTCACCGAGCCGACACCCGGCAGCGGGCGCAGGGCGTCGATCAGCTCGGGGCAGGCGCGGACGCCGTGCTGGCCGTTCCAGTGCAGCACGCCCTGGCCGCCGGCCACGGTCAGCTGCAGGGCGATGGCGGTATCGCCGGGCTGGTACTCGCGGATCAGGTCGCGGAAGGCGGCGAGGTCATCACGGTTGCGTGCGTCGAGTTCGATCAGCAGTCGCCGGGCACGATCGCCCAGCAGTTCCTCGAAGTCCCAGGCCTGGCGTACGCGCAGGTTGTAGCCGCCGCTGAAGTTGTCGGTGGACAGCCGACCTTCCAGCACCACGATGCGGTCGCGGCTCAGCAGACCGCCGTAGTCGCGGGCGGCTTCGCTGAAGAAGGCGGCTTCGATGCGCCCGCGGCCGTCCTCGATCTGCGCGAACAGCTGCGAATCGCCACGACGACGAACCGCGCCGACAAGGCCGGCGACGGTCGCGTTGGCTTCCGGACCACGTGGCCGCTCGGTCATCTGAATGGTATCGAGGCTGCCGAGGTCGGCGCTGACCAGCGAGGTGAGCAGGTCACGTACGGCGTCCATCGGGTGGCCGCTGAGGAAGTGCCCCAGCGTGTCGCGCTCGCCAATCAGACGCTGCTTGATCGGCCAGCCCGGCACTTCGACCAGCTCCAGCGGCGGCTTGGCATCCACGGCATCGCCACCGCCGAACAGGGAGTTCTGCCCGGCTTCGCGTTCGCGACGTTCCTGCTCGGTGGCGCGTAGCACGTCGGGCAGCTGTGCGGTCAGCGAGGCGCGATTGACGCCCAGCGCATCCAGCGCGCCGCTCATGATCAGTGCCTCGATCACGCGACGGTTGAGCTTGCCGTCGTCATTGCGGCGGCAGAGATCGTACAGGTTGGTATACAGCCCGCTGGCTTCGCGCTGGTTGACGATGGATTCGACAGCGCCAAAACCGACGCCCTTGATCGCGCCCAGGCCATAGCGGATGCGGCCGTCATCCAGCGCCTCGAACATCCGGCCCGAGGAATTCACGTCCGGCGGCAGTACCTCGATGCCGCTGCGGCGCGCTTCCTCGATGAAGTTCACCACCTTCTCGGTGCTGTCCATGTCGCTGGACATCACCGCGGCCATGAACTCGGCCGGGTAGTGCGCCTTCAGCCAGGCGGTCTGGTAGGCGACCAGCGCGTAGGCGGCGGAGTGCGACTTGTTGA
>JAGRJX010000365.1 GCA_020442545.1 Lysobacterales bacterium | reverse complement strand
GCCGTCTTGCCGGTGCCGGTCTGGGCGCCGGCCATCAGGTCGTGGCCCGCCAGCACCAGCGGAATCGCGGATTGCTGGATCGGAGTGGGCTCGGCATAGCTGAGTTCGGCCAGCGCGGAAAGCCGCGCCGGGGACAGTCCAAGGGACTCGAAAGACATGTACAGCTCCTCAAGCGACCTCCGGCCCAGAACCCGCGGCATGGCGAACACGGCAAACACTTGCCGGCAGCCGCCAAGGCGAACGGATTCACGAACCGGGGTCCGCAAAAAACAATGGAACTTCCGGCGATGCAAGGTTCTGCATCGCGAATGACGGCGACGAACGCTGCGGGGGAACGATCCTTCTCGAAACGATCGGAGCGACCTTCGGGCGTGCTCCCTTTGCGGGAGCGGCTTGGGATCGCGTGTTCCACCGGAAAAACCGGCCAGCGGCGCAACAATCGGGGCGCAGTCTAGGGCAGGCGGGTCGAATTGACCAGTTCCGTGCTGTCGGCGTTGGCGCAGGTTCATGTCCACAGGCCGGCCATGATGGCTATCCTTGTGACATGGACAGCCTCCATCACAACCCTGCTGTTCGCTGGCTCTGGCTGCTGCTGGCGCTGCTGGCGCTTGGTCTGGCGGTGCTGGGCGTGATCCTGCCCGGCTTGCCGACTACGCCGTTCGTCCTGCTGGCGGCCTATGCCTCGGCGCGCGGCTCCAAGCGGCTGCAGGGCTGGCTGCACTCGCATCGCCTGTTCGGACCGATGATTCGTGACTGGGAATGCCATGGTGCCGTGTCGCGTCGGGCGAAGTGCTTCGCGGTCATCACCATGTTGCTGTGCGCGGTGCTGATGGCGCTGACCGCGCCACGCTGGTGGATGACAGCGACCGGCACCGCGATCATGGCGATTGTGGCGATCTGGCTTTGGCGACGACCGGAGCCGCCATCGCCAGCAGTCGGCACGATGCTGCCGGCCGGGCATGAGGCGGCCGGGAGCGAAACAGCGGGTCAGCGCAGCACGCGCTTGCCGTAGAGCCAGGCGTCGCGCCAGTAGTGGCCGTCGAGCTCGTCCAGCCGGACCGTCCCGCCGCTGTTGGGTGCATGCACGAAACGGCCTTCGCCAACGTAGATGCCGACATGGTTCACCCGCCCGCGTGCGCCGAAGAACACCAGGTCGCCGCTGGCCAGCTGGCTGCGTTTGACCTTCCGCGCCTTAATTTTGCTGATTGCCGTCGACGTACGCGGCAGGACCAGACCGGCCGCATCGCGATAGACGTAGCCGACCAGGCCGCTGCAGTCGAAGCCGGATTCCGGCGTGTTGCCGCCCCAACGATACGGTGTGCCGACCAGTCCAATGGCACGGAACAGCACGGCATTGGCGAGCTGGGTCGCATTGCCGGGCGGTCTTGCGACCGGGCTCGACGGTGAGCTCGGGCGCTTGGGCGCACCGCCGCAGGCGACCATCAGCAGGACCACGGCCACTCCCGCCAGCGCGCGAAGGACGCGTTCGCCGGACGGAGTCGCGGCGCTCCCGGGCACGGTGGTTGGCAGGTCTGGTCTTGGTAGGGGCATCCCGACCAAACTGGCGGCTCGATGGGAGCCTGTCAAACTTCGACCCATGGGCCGTTCAGCTTCACCGGTCGTGGTGATCGGCAGGGCGCCACAAAATGGATGACCGCAGGCCTCGCCATCGCTATGCTGCGCGGCTCAATCGATGGCCCCGTGCCTTGCTTTGCCGGGTCCAGGGGCAACAAGGCAGGAGAGCAGTACATGCAGGTCGAAAAGAATCGCGTCGTCCGCTTCCACTACACGCTGACCGGCGAGGACGGGCAGGAAATCGAAACCACCCGCAACGGCGATCCGATCGCCGCGCTGTTTGGAACGCGCGGGCTGATCACCGGCCTGCGCAATGCGCTGGAAGGGAAGGGCGAGGGCGACACCTTCCAGGTCACCGTTCCGCCCGAGGAAGCCTACGGGGAGCGCATGGAAGGTCTGGTCCGCCGCGTGCCGAAGAAGTATGTGCGCGACGGGGCGAAGATGAAGCCCGGCATGATTGCCGTCGTCGGCACCCGGAAGGGGCCGCGTCAGGCGACCGTGGTGAAGGCAGGCATGTCGGTGCTGGATGTCGATTTCAACCATCCGTTTGCCGGCCGCACCCTCAACTTCGATGTCGAGATCGTGGAAGTCCGGGAGGCCGACGAGGAAGAAATCGCCCACGGCCACGTCCACGGCAAAGGCGGTCACCAGCACTGAGGGCAAGCGGGGCGACTTCCGGCACCCCCGCATGACAGCAAGCTGAGGCATGATTCCCCGGTCCAACGCTGACTGGGGAGACAGCCGTGACTGACGCAACTGACACCACGCCGGCATCGGCCGCGCCGGCTTCTTCGCTGGGCCCATTGACCAGCAGCGAACGCATCGATGTCCTCGATGTGCTGCGCGGCTTCGCGCTGCTGGGCATCCTGCTGATGAACATCGAGTACTTCACGCGGCCCATGCAGGGCATCGCGATGGGGCTCGATCCGACGCTGACCGGCTGGGACTTCACTGCAGGCTGGTCGATCATGGCCTTCGTCCAGGGCAAGTTCTGGACCCTGTTCTCGATGCTGTTCGGCATGGGCTTCGCGGTGATGCTGGAGCGCATCGAGGCGCGCGGTGGCCGCTTCTTCGGTATCTACACCCGACGCCTTGGCGTTCTCCTGCTGATCGGCCTGGTGCACGCCTTCCTGATCTGGTCTGGTGACATCCTGGTTTCCTATGCGCTGACCGGTTTCCTGCTGCTGCTGTTGTTCCGGCGCACGCCGGTGCAGCGGCTGTGGAAGTGGGGCGTGGCCCTCTATCTGATTCCGTTGCTGATGATGTGGACCTTCGCCGGCGCGATCTCGCTGGCGCGTGTGGCCTCACCAGCGGAGGAAGTGGCGAAGATGGACGCGGAGTTCGCCACCGCTGCCGCCGAGCATGCCGCGCGCTACGAGAAGGCCGAGCAGGTGTATTCCGGCGGCAGCTACGTGGACGCCGTGCTGCAGCGAGTCATCGACGTCACCGAGCAACTCGGCTTTATCTGGATGTTCATGCTGATGCTGCTGGGTGTGTTCCTGCTCGGCGCCTGGCTGCTGCGCTCGGGGCGGGTGCGCGATCCCGTGGCACACCGGTCGTTTTTCCTGAAGTGCGTGGTGATCGCCGGCCCGGTCGGCGTCGGACTGGTGCTGCTGGCCATGCGCGGCATGCAGGGCATCAACTTCATGGTGCCGACCATCGATGTGGCGGCGACCATGTCGCTGATGCAGATCGGCAGCCTGCTGCTGTGCCTGGCCTACCTGGGCGCCGTGACCCTGCTGACCATCGGCCCGATGCCCTGGCTTCGTGAATGGCTGGGCCCGACGGGGCGCATGGCGCTGACCAACTACCTGATGCAGTCGGTGGTCTTCACCCTGCTGTTCTACAGCTACGGACTGGGCCTGTGGGGACAGGTGTCGCGCGTCTGGCAGGTGCCGCTGGTGCTGGGCTTCTGGCTGCTGCAGGTGCTGGCCAGCCGCTGGTGGCTGTCGCGCTTCCGCTTTGGCCCGGCGGAATGGCTGTGGCGCTCGCTGACCTACGGCAAGGCGCAGCCGATGCGGCGCTGAATATCATCGACCGGCTGGTGTAACAGGAGCCTGTGGCGACCGAATCGGCTTGACGGGCACCGTAGAATGGCGGCGTCCTCCTGCTACCGGCCTTGCGAATGCAGAGCGCTGTCACGGCATCCGTCAAACAATCTCGCGACGACGTATTGATCGTCGGTGCCGGCGTGATCGGCCTGACGGCAGCGCTTCGGCTGCTGCGCGAAGGGCGCGGCGTTCGCGTGATCGACGCCGTTGCGGCCGGGGCTGGTGCATCGCACGGCAACTGCGGCACGATCAC
>JAGRJX010000364.1 GCA_020442545.1 Lysobacterales bacterium | reverse complement strand
ACCGACAGCATCACCGCCGGCTGGCCATCGGTGGCGGCCAGCTGGCGCGGCACGTCGCGGCCGCGACGCACGGTGGCGACCGCATCCAGCGGCACGCGCGCGGCTTCGCTGCCGGGCACGCGCAGGCTGAACTTCGCCACCTGCTCGGGATCGGGCGTGGTGCCGGCCACGCGCACCAGCCATTCGCCGTCGCGGGCGTCGACCTTGCCGGCGAACACGTCACGGAACCACAGGCGCAGGCTGTCACTCAGCGCCGCCGCGGTGAGCCCGCGCGAGGCCAGCGCATTCGGGTCGAACTCGACCAGCAGCTCGGGATCCTGGAAGCCCAGCGCCAGCACCTTGTCGACGCCGGTCAGCTGTTCGAGGTCTTCCTTCACGCTGCGCGCGGCGCTGCGCAGGGTTTCATCCTCGGCCTGGCCGGTGAGCACCACCATCGCCGTCGGGAATCCGTTCGACGTGGTGATCTCCAGGATGTTGGGGTCGATCACGTCGGCCGGCAGCTCGGTGTTGGCCTTGTTCTGGATCTCGCGGCGCAGGTCGTTGATGCGTTTGTCGAAGGTGCGCTCGCTGATTTCGCGGAAGCGCACCAGGATGTTGCTGACGCCTTCGCGCGAGCTGCTGACCACGAAGCGCGTGTCCTGCACGTTGCGGATGGCGTCTTCCAGCGGATTGGTGACGCGCTCCTCGATGTCCGCGGCCGAGGCGCCGGGCAGCGCGGTGGCGATATTCACCCAGTTGAAGTTGATTTCCGGATCCTGCTCGCGCGGCATGCTGCTGTACGCGAGAATCCCCATGACGATCACCACCACGAAGGCGATGTTCGCCAGCGGATGATTTTCGATCAGTGATCGGAGCAGGCGCATGCGGTGCGTCTCCTTACTCGCCGTCGGTGCCGGTGTCGGCCGCCACGGCCGGCTCAGGCTTGCGAGCCGTCACCACGGCGTCGCCATCTTTCAGCGACTGCTGGCCGTAGGTCACCACCGGAAGGTCAGCGGGCAGGTCGACCATGGCCGAACGGCCGGCTTCGGCGCCGGGTACCGGAATCCAATGCGCCTTGCCGTCGCGGACGCTGAACAGGCCGAAGCCGACGTCGCGCTGCACCAGCAGCGAGGACGACAGCTCGAAGCCGCGTTGCGTCCAGTTGAGCGTCCCGCTGAGGCCCGGCTCCGGGTGTTCGGCGCTGAAGTCGAGCCGCGCCACGCGGGTGCGCGATCCCGGATCGGCAGCGGCGGCGATCTGTGCCACCACCAGTGGATAGCGTTGGTCGCCAACGGTCAGCGTGATGTTGTTGGCGCCGGACAGCGCGACCGCCTGCACCGGCTGCAGCCGTGCCTCCACTTGCGGCTGGGCGAGGTCGATCAGGCGCATCAGCGGTGCACCGGGCGCCACCGCAGCGCCGACCTGCGCCATGCGCTGCACGACAACGCCGTCGAACGGGGCGTTGATGCTGGCCTTGTCCAGCTGGCGCGCGGCCACCGCGCGCGCAGCCTGCCGGATGCGCAGCTCAGCCGCAGCGGCTTCGGCAGTGGTGCTCGCAGCGCTCAGGTCATCATCGGAAACAAAATGCTTGCCGTGCAGATCGCGCGCTCGGGTCAGACGCGCATCGGCCTGCTCGGAGGCGGCTTTCGCGGCAGCCACCTGGGCATCGGCCTGGTTCAGCTGCAGGCGATAGTCGGTCGGATCCAGCGTCAACAGCACGTCGCCCCTGGTGACGCGGTCGCCAACGTCGACCGCGATGCTGCTGACGGTGGCGGTCAGCTCGGCGCTGATCGTGCTGTCGTTTTGCGGAACGACGTCGGCGGCGGCGCTGCCGCCGGCGCGTGCCGCAACTTCGGACAGCGGCTGCACAACGTAGCGCGGACCGTCCTCGACCGCGTCCGCAGCGTCTTCGGGCACGTCATCCGAGCAGGCCGACAGAACGAGGCCCAGCAGCAGGCCAAGGGCCGCAGGCGCGGCAATTCGTCGCAGGGTCATCTCGTCATCCTTGCGGGGTGGTCGGCGTCCATGATCCATCGTCATCTTCGAATTTCAGAACCGTCAAGTTTACTTGCTCCGCGAGGGTCGAATACACAAGAGCTGCAACGACGTTCAGCGCTACGTGATTTTCGTCATGTCCCGGTCTGATGTTGGTAGTCCGGCGGCGCCGGATCGAAGGAGTGCTTGCCGCCGGCACTACCAAGTAATAACGTCTGCCCCGGCATGCCGACACCATCACGCACTGAAGCGGATGCGCGTCGGCGACCTTATCTTCATTGCTCGGGAAATTTTCATGCTCAGGAGTCTGCTGGCGACCAAGCCGATCGAACCCGCCGGACACGTCGATGCCGGTGAACCGGTGGAAGGCAGCCTTGAAGGCGAAGCCACCCTCAAGCGGACGCTGACGGCATCGCAACTGGTGATGCTGGGGGTTGGCGCGGTGATCGGCGCCGGCATCTTCGTGCTGACCGGTCAGGCAGCAGCACAGTATGCCGGTCCGGCGGTGATGCTGAGTTTCGTGTTCGCCGGCATCGCCTGCGCGTTCGCCGGCCTGTGCTACGCGGAGTTCGCGGCCATGCTGCCAGTGTCGGGCAGCGCCTACTCCTATTCCTATGCCACGTTGGGCGAAGGCGTGGCCTGGTTCATTGGCTGGTGCCTGGTGCTGGAATACCTGTTCGCCGCATCGACAGTGGCCGTTGGCTGGTCGGGCTACCTCAATGCTTTCCTCGGCAACCGGCTCGATCTCGCCCTGCCGGCGGCGCTGGCCAGCGCGCCTTACACCTACGACACGGTGACCGCCTCGTTCGTGCATACCGGAGCCATCGTCAATCTTCCTGCTGTTCTGATCATCGCTGCGCTCAGCGGTGTCGGTTACGTCGGCATCACCCAGTCGGCGTTCGTCAATGCCTTCGTGGTCGCGATCAAGGTAACCGTAATTCTGCTGTTCATCGCCTTCGGCCTGAACTATGTGGACCCGGCCAACTGGCAGCCGTTCATTCCGCCCAGCGAAGGTGGGGCGCGCTATGGCGTTGACGGCGTGATCCGCGCGTCCGCGGTGGTGTTCTTTGCCTACATCGGCTTCGACGCCGTCTCCACGGCGGCCGGCGAGGCGAAGAATCCGCAGCGCGACATGCCGATCGGTATCCTCGGTTCGCTGGTGATCTGCACGCTGCTGTACATCGCCATGAGCGCGGTGCTTACCGGCATGATGGACTTCCGCCTGCTGGGAACGCCCGAACCGGTATCCACGGCGCTGAACAACTATCCGTCGCTGGCCTGGCTGCAGACGGCCGTGGAAATCGCCGCCATCGCCGGTCTGTCGTCGGTGATCCTGGTGATGCTGATGGGGCAGCCGCGCATTTTCTATTCGATGGCCCGCGACGGGCTAATGCCGCGCATGTTCGCCAAGGTGCATCCGCGCTTTCACACGCCGTACGTGGGTACCGTGGTGGTGGGCGTGCTGGCCGCCGTTCTGGCCGGCCTGCTACCGGTCGGTTTTCTCGGCGACATTGTTTCGATGGGCACGCTGCTGGCCTTCGCCACGGTCAGCATCGGCGTGCTGATCCTGCGCCGCACCCGGCCCAATCTGCCGCGTCCGTTCCGCGTGCCGCTGGCGATCATCGTCTGTCCGCTGGGATTCATCGCCTGCCTGTACCTGTTCTGGCAGCCGTTCAAGGAGCACTGGCCCCTGCTGCTGGGCTGGATCGTCATCGGCGCGGTGATCTACGGCCTGTACGGCTACCGGTACAGCAAGCTGCGTACCCGCTGATTCGGGTGGCGGACTCCCGTTGATGGCGGTCCCGGCCTTCGGGTCGCGACCGCCGGCCGACTATAATCGCGGCCAACCACTGCATTGTCGGGAGTTTTCATGACCAGCAACGTCCAAGGCACGCGCCGCGACGGCAGCCGAGACATCCGCGCCCCGCGCGGCACCGAGCTGCACTGCAAGAACTGGCTGATCGAGGCCGCCTGGCGCATGGCGCAGCACAACCTTGATCCCGACGTGGCCGAGGAGCCGTCGGAACTGGTGGTCTACGGCGGCATCGGCCGTGCCGCGCGCAACTGGGAGTGCTTCGACGCCATCCTCAAGGCGCTGACCGAACTCAACGAAGACGAAACGCTGCTCGTTCAATCCGGCAAGCCAGTCGGCGTGTTCCGCACCCATGTCG
>JAGRJX010000363.1 GCA_020442545.1 Lysobacterales bacterium | reverse complement strand
CCCAGGTGATGCCGTAGCGCGCCTGCGTGAGGCAGCCCAGCGGCCCCTTCAGGCCCTTCACGTTCGGCAGGCGGTTGGCATCGGGCACGCGCACGTTGTCGAAGAACAGCGAGCTGGTCACCGAAGCGCGCAGCGACATCTTGTGCTTGATCTCCTGCGCGGTGAAACCGGCCATGCCCTTCTCCAGCACGAAGCCCTGGATGCCGTCCTCGGTCTGCGCCCAGACGATGGCAATGTCCGCCAGGTTGCCGTTGGTGATCCACATCTTGGAACCGTTGATGATCCAGTCGTCGCCGTCTTTCTTCGCACTGGTCTTCATGTTGGCCGGATCGGAACCGCCATGCGGCTCGGTCAGGCCGAAGCAGCCGATGACCTTGCCGGCGGCCATGTCCGGCAACCAGCGCATGCGCTGCTCTTCGCTGCCGTAGGCGAAGATCGGGTACATGCACAGCGAGCTCTGAACGCTGACGAAACTGCGGATGCCGGAATCTCCGCGCTCCAGCTCCTGGCAAATCAGGCCGTAGCTGACACCGTTGAGGCCAGCGCAGCCGTACTGCTCCGGCAGCGAGCTGCCGAGCAGCCCCATTTCCGCAATCTCCGGCACCAGTTCCTTCGGGAAACGGCCTTCGTCGAAGCAATCACCGATGATCGGAATCACGCGCTCGTCGGTGAAACGGGCCACGGCGTCCTGCACGGCGCGCTCGTCCTCGGTCAGCAGGGAACGGACATCGAACAGGTCGTAGGGATTGAGCGCCATCGGAGGACTTCCAGAAAAGGGGAAATTAGCCGCACATTGTATCGGCGGCGGAATCTGCTTGCATCATCGAGGCTCCGTCAATCCTCACGGCACCCGCCATATACGGACGCAGCGACTCCGGCACGGTGATCGAGCCATCGGCGTTCTGGTAGTTCTCCAGCACGGCGACCAGCGCGCGACCAACGGCGACGCCGGAGCCGTTCAGCGTGTGCAGCGGCTCGGGCTTGCCGGTTTCCGGGTTGCGCCAGCGCGCCTGCATGCGCCGTGCCTGGAAGTCGCCACAGTTCGACACCGAGGAAATCTCGCGATAGGCGTTCTGGCCGGGCAGCCAGACTTCGAGGTCGTAGGTCTTGCGCGCGCCAAAACCCATGTCGCCGGTGCACAGCAGCATGGTGCGATACGGCAGGCCCAGCTTTTCCAGCACCGTTTCGGCGTGGCGAACCATGTCCTGGTGCACCTGCTCGGATTCGGCCGGGCGCGCCACGGCGACCAGTTCGACCTTCTCGAACTGGTGCTGGCGGATCATGCCGCGCACGTCGCGGCCGTAGCTGCCGGCCTCGGCGCGGAAGCACATCGAATGCGCGGTCAGGCGCATCGGCAGCTCGCCGTCCTCCACTATCACGTCGCGAACCAGGTTGGTCAGCGGCACTTCGGCGGTCGGCACCAGATAGCGCTTGTGCTCGCCGACCATGGTCGAAAACAGGTCTTCCTCGAACTTCGGCAGCTGGCCGGTGCCGCGCATGCTGTCGTCGTTGACGATCAGCGGCACGTTGCATTCGGTGTAGCCGTGCTCGTTGACGTGCAGGTCAAGCATGAACTGCGCCAGTGCACGATGCAGCCACGCCACGCCGCCACGCATGACGGTGAAGCGCGAGCCGGACAGCTTGGCGCCAGCGTCGGCATCGAGGCCCCCGAGCGCTTCGCCCAGGTCCACATGATCCTTGATCTCAAAATCGAAGCTGCGCGGCTCGCCCCAGCGACGCACTTCGGCATTGCCGCTTTCATCAAGTCCCACCGGCACGTCGTCGTCCGGCAGGTTCGGAATGCCGAGCTGCACGTCCTGCAGCTGCTGCTGCACGTTCGCCAGTTCCTCGGCCCTGGCCTTCAGTTCGTCACCAATGCCGGCGACTTCGGCCAGGATCGCGCTGGCGTCCTCGCCCCTGGCCTTGGCCTGCCCGATCGCCTTGCTGCGCGAATTGCGCAAGCTCTGCAGCTCCTCGGTGCGCGACTGGATCGCCTTGCGCTGCTGCTCCAGCGCGGCATATGCATCGGCATCAAAGTCGAAACCGCGCGCCTTCAGGCGTTCGGCAATCTCGGCGGGCTGGCTGCGCAGCAGGTGCGGGTCAAGCATGGGTGGTCCATAACGGAAACGGGGCGCGGCATTATCGCCGCGCCCCGCAATGCCGGGCAAACGGTGAGGGAGTGAGCGACCGCTTCGTGGTCAGTCAGGGAGCCAGAAATCTCCCCTAGCAGCAGGCGCAGCCTGCGACTCACTCCTTTTACCTCAGCGCCGCGATCAGCGACCCTTGCGGCCCAGCCACCAGGCCATTGCCGCGCCGGCCAGCAGCCAGCCAACCAGCAGCTCGATCAGCCCGGCGACAGTGAAGTCCAGCGGAAACCCGTACCAGTTCCAGTACGGCACGTTGGTGGTTAGCCACGAGAACAGGCCCATCGTCCCGGCGATCATGACGCGCTTGCCGAAGCCCAGGGCGCCTAACGACATCACGAACGCCGCCAGCAGCGCGGCCAGCGTGTCGGAGCCGAACTGCCTGATCAGGTTTGGCCCCATGTCGGTCATCGCCGGGTTGCCGCCCGGCTGGTAGACGACGAAAGCATAGGCGTCCTTGCCATGCTCAGCGGCGAAGGCTTCCATGGCCTTTTCGTCGCCCATCACTTCATTGGTCGGGCTGGGCAGCATGTAGATGCCGGCACCCGCGCCAGCGCTGTCCTGCGCCAGCGCAGACAGGGTCGCCTTGCTAGGCGTGCCAAGGTGCATTCCCTGCTGCCCCAGCGGCAGCGCCGTATGCGCCAGCGCGCCCCAGACGAACATGACGATGCCGCCGAGAATCCCCGCGATCACGATCCGCATGCTTCCACCCTCCCCAGTGAGCCGCCGGATGGCGACGAAATGCGTATCCTACGCCGATCAGCCTCGGAACCAGAGCCAGCGCCCCAGCTGCCAGCCCAGCGCCACAGCGGCGACGCCAATGATCACGTGTGCCGCGACGGTCATCGCCGCCACGCCGACACGATCCGCGCGCAACAACTGCCAGACTTCGACGCCGAACGCGGAAAATGTGGTCAAGCCTCCCAGGAAGCCGACCATCAGCAGGTTGCGGAGCAACGGCTGGCCACTGAGTCGCGTGTCCAGCCAGACAATCAGGCCACCAGCGAGGAAACAGCCCAGTGCGTTGACCGCGAAGGTCGCCGCCGGAATGCCGTACCAGTGGCGCTGCACGAACAGGGCGCCAACCAGATAGCGCAGCCCGGCACCAAAGGCACCACCGGCCATCGCCGCGAACAGCAGCGGAAGCCTCACGCCTGTCATGACGCGTGGGACGCCGGGTAGCTGCACTCAGTCTTCATTCGACGTCTCGTTCTCCTGCCGTCGCGCAATGGCCTCGTCGCGGGCAGCCCGTAAGGCGTCGAGCTTCTCCTTGAGCTGGATTTCCAGGCCGCGCGCCACCGGGGAATAGTAGCGACGCTCGCCCATCGCATCGGGGAAACCACTCTGGTCCAGCGCCACGCCGCCTTCTGCATCGTGGTCGTACTGGTAGCCATCGCCATGGCCCAGCGTCTTCAACAGTTTGGTCGGCGCATTGCGCAGGTGCATCGGCACCGGCTGCGTGCCGAACTCGCGAACGTCGCTCATCGCCGCCTTGTAGCCCATGTAGGCCGCGTTGCTCTTGGCAGTGGACGCTAGATAGACCGCGACCTGCGCCAATGCCAGATCACCTTCCGGACTGCCAAGTCGCAGGTACGCGTCCCAGGCATCGGTCGCCATCGCCAGCGCGCGCGGATCGGCAAGGCCAATGTCCTCGACCGCCATGCGCGTCAGCCGCCGCGCCAGATAGATCGGATCGCAGCCGCCATCCAGCATGCGCGCGAACCAGT
>JAGRJX010000077.1 GCA_020442545.1 Lysobacterales bacterium | reverse complement strand
GCGTCGGTGTTGTCGATTTCGACGCTGATGCCGGCGCGGGTGGTGATCACTTCGCCGACACGGAAGGCGTTGCCCTACATCCAGTCCTCCCCCGCCGGCACTAGGAGGCGCAGGCGGATCGGCAGGCCTTCCGCCATGATCAGCTCCGCCAGCGCGATGGCGTGGGCGCTGCCGCCCATGTCTTTCTTCATCTTGCGCATGCCGGTGCCGCCCTTGATGTTCAGGCCGCCGGAATCAAAGCAAACGCCCTTGCCGACCAGCGTCAGCCGCGGGTGGCTGTCGTCGCCCCAGTTGAGTTCGATCAGCCGCGGCGCGCGGTGGCTGGCGCGACCGACGGCGTGGATGGTGGGGAAGTTCTGCGCCAGCAGTTCGTCGCCGACGATGCTGTCGAAGCGCGCACCGTGGGTTTGGGCGATGTCGCGCACGACGGCTTCGAGTTGTTCCGGCCCCATGTCCTCGGTGGGCGTGTTGACCAGGTCACGCACGCGCCCGCAGGCTGCCAGCAGGTGGCGGACGCGGTTCATGCCGTCCGCGTCAACGCGCAGGCGTGCCGGCGCGCGCGGCGCCTTGCGATAGCGGTCGAACTGGTACGAACCCAGGCCCCAGCCCAGGGCGGCGGTGGCGGGATCGATGATTGTCGGGCTGTCGGTGGCGATTCGATAATCGCCAACCGGCAGGCTCATCGGCAGGTGCGCGACGCTCTCTGCCTGCAGCGGTTCGGATACGCCGCAGAGCACCAGCGCCGGCGCACCGTCGCGGCCGGGTATGCCAAGCTGGCTGTTCGAGGCCGCGCTGAACGGCTGCGATGCGACCCAGACGCGGGTGGCTTCCGGCTGCGTCGCCAGCCAGCCCTCGAGCTGGCTGCTGGTCAGGGTGATGACCGGTGTGGCCTGGTGATTGCTCTCAGCGTCGGGAAGCGAAGCAATGGCGTTGTCGGCGGGGTTGGTTGGCGTCACGTCAACGGACTCCTTGTCGGTTTTTTCATGGGCGTCGACGGTGCCCCCGCACCACGTCGGCTTTTTTCGGATGGTACCGGTACCCGGGATTCAATCCAGTCGGCCAGCGCGCCGAGACAGCCGAAATGCAGGTGCGCTTCGGCCGGCGGCTCGACCGTGCCGCGGCGGTCGATCCAGGCGCTGGTCAGCCCGGCGGCATGGGCGCCGCGCACGTCGGCATCGAGATCATCACCGGCATGCAGCACGTCGCCGGGCGGTAGGCCCAGCCGTTCGCAGGCGGCATGGAAGATCGACGGATCGGGCTTGGCGCGACCGAACTCGCGGGCGTTCAGCGAAAACTGGAAGTGCTCGGCCATGCGCAGTCGCTCAAGGTCGGCGTTGCCATTGGTCAGCGCCGCCAGCGGCACGCGTGCCGCGATCCGCGCCAGCGCGTCCAGCACCTCGGGATAAGGTTCGATCTCGTGGCGACCGTGCTGAAACTCGACGAAGGCGGATTCGATGCCGCCGTCGATGGCGTGGTGGTCATGACCGAGGCTGTCGCCAAAGGCGTGGCGCAGGCTCAGCCGGCGCTGGGCGCTGAAGTCGTGCGCCAGTTCCGGGTGTTCACTGGCCACGCGGTCGCGCAGTTCGCGCAGACGGCTGATCGGCCAGCGCGCGGCCACCGCCGGAAAATGCTGTTGCAGCCAGTCGTCCATGCGGCGTTCGGCGCGCGCGATCGCCGGTGCGATTGCCCACAGCGTGTCGTCGAGGTCGAGGGTGACGGCGCGGATCATGCGGGCGCAATTTACCACGCGCCGACAGGTCCTTCCGTGAAGACGGCGCTACTGCAGCAGCAGCGGCAGCACCCGGCGTCCGCGCTGGATGCTCAGCAAGGCCTGTTCCGGCAGGCGACCGCCGAGGCGGCGCAGGTCGGCCAGGCCGTCCAGCGGGCGCCGGTTGATCGCGACCAGCAGGTCGTCCGGCTGCAGGCCGAGCGCGGCGGCGCGGCTGTTGTCCTTCACCGTGGCGATGCGCACGCCGGTTGCACCCTGCTGACGCCACTTCTCCGGCAGCTCGCTGAAGCTGGCACCCGCTAGGCGGGCGTCCAGCGATCCGCCGGCGTAGCGACCCGAATCCGTGGTCAGGCGCACCGGCAGGGTGATTTCGCGACCGTCGCGGGTCAGCGTCAGCTGGGCATCGCGATCCACCGGCAACAGGCCTTCGGCGTTGTGCAGAGCGTCACGATCAAGGATGGGCTGGGTGTCGATGGCGGTGATCACGTCGCCGGCTCGCAGGCCGGCCGTCGCCGCCGGCGTGTTCTCGAATACCCGGGTCACCAGCGCGCCTCGGCGGTCCATGATCCCCAGCGTCTCGGCGAGCGCGGCATCGAGATCCTGTGCTTCCACGCCGAGGCTGCCGCGACGCACCTCACCGAAGGTCAGCAGTTGCTGCATCACCCGGCGCGCCAGATTGGCCGGGATGGCAAAGCCGATGCCGATGTTGCCGCCGCGGCTGCCCGACGGATTGAAGATCGCCGTATTGATGCCGATCAGTTCGCCGCGCAGGTTGACCAGTGCGCCGCCGGAATTGCCCGGGTTAATGCTGGCGTCGGTCTGGATGAAGTTCTGGTAGCCGAGGCCGGACAGCCCGGAACGGCCCAGCGCCGAGACGATGCCCGAGGTCACCGTCTGCCCGAGCCCGAAGGGGTTGCCGACCGCGACCACAAAGTCGCCGACCTGGATGGCATCGGTATCGGCCAGCCGGATCGCGCTCAGGTCATCGGCCGGGATGCGGACCAGCGCCACGTCGGTGTCCTCGTCCGAACCGACGTACTCGGCCTCCAGCACGCGACCGTCGGCCAGCGTCACGCTGATGTCGTCCGCTCCTTCGATGACGTGATTGTTGGTCAGCACCAGGCCACGTTCGGCGTCGACGACGACGCCGGAACCCAGCGACTGCCGCACGCGCTCGCGCGGCGTGCCGGGCAGGCCGAAGAAACGGCGGAAGAAGGGGTCGTCCATCAGCGGATCGCGCACCCGCACCACCGAACGGCTCTGGATGTTCACCACGGCGGGTGTGACCTGTTTCAGCATCGGTGCCAGCGACGGCAGCGGCTGGCCGTCCACAGCCGCCGGCAACTGTGCCCTTGCCGGGGTGGGCAGCAACGGGACGCTGACCAGCAGCAACAGCAGGGCGATTCGGGCGAAGGCGGCGCTGGGAACCATGGCGTGGTGTTTTCGGCTGACGGGGACCGGTTCAGACCAGCGGCGCGCGTCGGGGTTCCGGAGAGCCGCAACACTTGTCCGGGCCTGGCGGTGACGGCAGCGGGTGCCTGTTCAGCGCCTTTCCGGGCGCGCCGGCCGACACGCCGTCGGACGCCTTCCGGACTGGCGCTTTGTTGCCCGGATTGGGTGACGTGGCGCACGTTTGCCGGGTGTGGGCGGGCGCGTTCAGACTGGCGCAAACGGCCGCATCTGATGACCGGTTGAGGCTTTCACCGCGGCGGGAAGTGGTGACGGGCGCCCGGATGCTGCATCTTACTGATTTGTCAGGAATTTTGTCTAAACTACTGATTTTTCGACGGTTGACAGCGCCGCGGGTGCAGCGTAGGGTGTGCTTCCGCCGGTCGACACAATATCTTGTGGTCGACCCCGGAGGGAGACCCAACGGATAGCGGTGCGGTGCACAATGGCCGCATTGCCAGCAACGGGGCGGATAAAGGCAGCGTGGGGCGGGAAAAATGGCGGGTTTTGGGCCCGCATTCCGACTCCACGGCAACAGCGGTACAGCCGCGGGAAACGGATCTTGGTCGACTTCGCCAATCCCCATGCCGGACGCCACTGCGATGTGAGTCGCGGCGCGTCGGCCGGCATCCGCGGGGCGGCCGTCGATGCATGCATCCCACCACCGGCAAACACACAACAATAACGAGGCATTGCCGCGCGATCAGGATGGTCGGGCGACACGATTGATGGAGGACGGCGTCACAATGAGTACGGTTCGGCTTGAAGCGGTGAAGACCGACGCGGTGAAGGACATCGAACTGCAGCCGGCGTCCCAGGACATCTGGGACAAGAAATACCGCCTGAAGACCAAGCAGGGCGATCCGGTGGATGGCGACATCGACCAGACCTACCAGCGCGTGGCCCAGGCCCTGGCCGACACCGAACAGACCGCCGAGAAGCGCAAGTACTGGTACGAGCGCTTCCTGTGGGCGCTGCGCCGTGGCGCCATCCCGGCCGGCCGCATCACCTCCAATGCCGGTGCGCTGAAGCACAAGCCGGCCACCAGCACCATCAACTGCACCGTGTCCGGCACCATCGAGGATTCGATGGACGGCATTCTCGACAAGGTCCACGAGGCAGGCCTGACGCTGAAGGCCGGCTGCGGCATCGGCTACGAGTTCAGCACCCTGCGTCCGCGCGGTGCGTTTGTCGCCGGCGCCGGCGCCTACACCTC
>JAGRJX010000076.1 GCA_020442545.1 Lysobacterales bacterium | reverse complement strand
TCATCCACATCGACATGGATTGTTTCTACGCCGCGATCGAGGAGCGGGACGACCCGGCCTTGCGCGGCAAACCCATCGGGGTGGGCGGCAGCTCGCGCCGAGGGGTTCTCACGACGGCGAACTACGAGGCGCGCAAGTTCGGCTGCCGCTCGGCGATGCCGGTTTTCAAGGCGATGGAACTGTGCCCGCAGCTCACGCTGGTGCCGGTTCGCTTCGATGTCTACCGCGCGGAGAGCTCGCGGATCCGCTCGATTTTCGCGCGATTCACCGAGCTCATCGAGCCGCTGTCGCTGGACGAGGCCTACCTCGATGTCACCGAGAACAAGCGGGGCGTGACCACGGCGACTGAGCTGGCGCAGATCATCCGCGGTGAAATCTTCGAGGAAACCAGGCTCACCGCCTCTGCCGGCATCGCGCCCAACAAGTTTCTCGCCAAGGTGGCGTCGGACTGGAACAAGCCCAACGGGCAGTTCGTGGTGCGGCCGGGAATGGTGGAAGCCTTCCTGCGCGAGCTGCCGGTGAAGCGCATCCCTGGCGTCGGCAAGGTGATGCAGGAAAAGCTCGCGGCGCTGGGCATCGAAACCGTCGGCCAGCTGGGCCAGCGACCGCTGGAAGAGCTTCAGGCACGCTTCGGCCGCTGGGGCGTGCGCCTGCACCAGCTGTCGCAGGGTATCGATGATCGCCCGGTCTGCAGCGATTCGCCGCGACGTTCGCTGTCATCCGAGGACACCTTCGCCACCGATATCCCTCTGGAAGCCACCGCCGACAAGATCCGCGAACTGGGCGGCAAGGTCTGGACTGCTGCTGAAAGAGACGAGCGGGTCGCCCGCACCGTGGTGCTGAAGCTCAAGACCCGCGACTTCCGCATCCTTACCCGCAGCCATACGCCGCCGACACCGCCCGCCAGCGCCACCGAACTGATCGACATCGCCCTGCGCCTGCGCGAGCGCGTGGAGCTTCCGTCGTCAACGCGCTACCGGCTGGTCGGCGTCGGCCTCGACAACTTCACCGACGCCGATGATCCGCGGCTGCAGGCGGGGTTGTTCGACTGACTCCGATCAGTGCACGACCGGGTCGTCGTAAGGCGATGTCCAGCCACGCGGTGGTTCCAGGGAAATACCAGCTTCGGTGAGTGCTTCGCGCATGGTCGCGAGTTCTGTCGTGCCGTCATGCAGTAGCGCAATATGCCGCTCGGCCTCCGCGTCCATCTCGTTGGACCTGCCGGAACGTGGAATCAGTAGTTCGGCGTAGGCAAGCTGTTGCCAGCGGCTTTGGCGTTGCTTGGCCTCAACCGCGTCACGTTCCTCGCCTTCGGGCAACAGCGGAAGCAGGCGGCTCAGCGAAAGTCGCTCCGCCATCATGGTGTCCGCTCGCTTGGCGATGTTGCCGAGTGCGGCGATACACAACTCGCGACGCGAATCACTGTAGTCGTCTATTGCGTCACCGCCACAAAGCTTGGTGGCCAAACCGTAGTGTGGGGTGACGAAGGCCATCTCGTAGCCGATGGCGGCGATCACCGCCATCTTTTCCTGTGTCGGTGTGGCGAAGTCGCCGGCTTCCAGCAGTTCGTCCGGCAGCGGTCGTTGCAGGAAAGCGTCCAGCAACATGCGCTGGATGTCCCAGTGGAAGCCATCCACGCGGCTGGCTTTAGCAATGTTGCGCAGCCGGGTGTCTTCGTCGACGGCGTCGTTCGCGGTCGCAGTGATCGTCTCAGCGTTCCTCTTTTCCGGGTGCTCGATGGCGGAGCCTTGCAGCCAGACCATGGCGTTGTCCGGTTGAAGCTCGCGAAGGTGGTCGAGCGAGCGTTCCGGCGCACAGACTGACGCCGAGGCGGGGCAGTTGGTTGCCGCGATCCACAGCAGCAGCGGGTCATCTGGCGCCTGCGTCAGTGCGCTACCCACCAGCTCGTCGGGGTCCAGCGAGGCCGGAAAGCGCGCTGACTTGAAGTTGTCGAAACCTGGGTTGGCGCGGCTCGCCGCCGCCAGTTGGGCTTCGACCTTGATCAGGATTGCTGCCGCCATGCGTCGCCGCGGCTGGCTGTCCGTGGACAGGCGCTCAGCGAGCGCGATCTTGTATTCCCGGAACGCTTCGTCCTGGCGGTGCTTCGTATCGCTAGTTGCCTGATTGCTGGCGATGGCGGAATGAAGGACCAGCCCCGCAGCCAGTATCAGGGCGGTCAGTTGGACGAGTGCTCGCATGCTTGTTTCCTTGGATCTGTCAGGATTGCGGCCAGCATCGGCAGGCCACGCCGCCTTCGACGTTCACAGGGAAGGATGCGTGACCGTGCAAGGTCGCTGAGCTAGAACAGGAACACCAGCGCCGTCGCCAGCAGCGCATAGCAGCAGATGACGACCCAGAAGTAGCGCGGTTCCTCATCGCGGCGGATTTCACGGCCCCAGGCGCGGTGGCGGGCATAGACGCGACCGTTGAAGGCCGCGTACGCGGTGTACGCGGCCACCAGCAGTCCGAGAACATCCCATAGCCGCAATCAGTCGTCCTCGTGTTTCGGCTTGTAGGCTTCGACCAGCTGCTTCTGCACGTTGGGCGGCACCGGCTCGTAGTGGCTGAACTCCAG
>JAGRJX010000075.1 GCA_020442545.1 Lysobacterales bacterium | reverse complement strand
CGACCGCCACGAACGCGAAGGTCGCGGTCACATGCGTCACCGCGCCGAGACCGCCGCCGCAATCGAGCTTGAAGCCGGCTTCGCCGGCAATCGGGCGCTGGCCGCAGACGCTGCCGTCGGCCTGCGGGTAGCGGACGTTCTCCAGCGAGTAGACCGCCGGCACGCTGAAGTAACGCTTGTCGCCGCGCGGAAAGCCGAAGTCGGCGCGCAGCTTTTTGCGGATCAACGCCAGCATGGCGTCGTGTTCGGTGCGGCTGAGGTCGCGGACGCGGATCAGGGTCGGATCAATACGGCCGCCGGCAGAGCCGATCACCACGATGCGCTGCTTGCGGCGGCGACACCAGGCGATCAGTTCCACCTTTACGCGGAACGCGTCGCAGGCATCGATGACGACGTCGAACTCGTCGCCGATCAACGCATCCTGGTTGGCGGGCGTCAGGAACTGCTCGATGGCTTCGACACGAAGATGCGGATTGATCGCGATGGCGCGTTCGGCCAGCAGCGCCACCTTGCTGCGACCGAAATTGCCGTCGAGTGCGGGCAACTGGCGGTTGACGTTGCTGATGCAGACGTCGTCAGCATCGATCATGCGGATCCGGCCAACGGCGCTCCGCGCCAGCGCTTCCACCACCCAGGAACCCACGCCGCCGACGCCGACCACGCAGACCGATGCCCGGGAGAGGCGCGCCATCGTGCCCCACCCATAGAGCCGATCCAGACCCGCGAATCGCTGCAGCAGCTGCGCTTCCATGCTTTCGCGTCCCTCCATTGCCCCGCTTTCCAGCGGCCAATGATAGGTCAGTGGGGCGCGCAAGCCGATGCCCGACTGGTGCCGGGGCGCGTCGATCGGCAGAATCAGCAGCCACATCCATTCAACGGGAGATTCCGGATGCGCGTGATCATTGCGCTGGTTGTTGGCCTGCTGGCAGGCTCGCTGGGCGGCATCAAGGTCTATCAGAGCCTGTCCGCCGGCAAGGAGGTGCCGCATGCGGTGATGTGGATGATGGGCTACCACATGGGCGAACTGGGCGACGCTATCAAGGGTGACCAATGTTCGCCGGCGATGGTGTCAGCACATATCGATACCCTGGCCCGGGTGGCGGCGGACATCGAGCCGGTGTTCCTGCCAATTGGTGACGACCTTGACGCCCTGTTCGTCGACCACGCCGACGCGCTGCAGGCCAGCATCGAGTCGATGCGCTCGGCAACCGGAACTGGTTGCGAAGCGCTGGCCGCCGCGCGCAAGACAGCATCCGAAGCCTGCAAGGGCTGCCACCGCGACTTCCGCTGAGTCGACCGCCTGTTGCCGCACGCGGCCAATTGCTCGCCCGGCCAGGCGACCGAGGCGCTGCATGAACGGCTTGCGCAGGCACGCATGTACAGGGCCGCCGACAGTCGCTAAGGTTTGAGTCCTGGCCGATGCGGTGTTGCGGCCATCGCGGTCCGCACCGTTCAAGGCAACGCTGAGTCGAGGAGAATCCCATGAAGCACGCCGCCGCTTTGATTGCCCTCCTGGCGATTCTGTCGCCGTTTGCGCCGGAGGCAGTCGCCCATCCGCCACCCCAGGTCAACGCCAAGCAAACCGTCTACGGCGTGATCCGCTGCCAGTCCCCGGGCGGGAGATACAGCACCTGTGCCGCCGATACCGAGCGTGGCGTCAGCATTTCCCGCGATTTCAGCGGACGCTGCCGGCTGGGTCGTAGCTGGGGCTATACGCGGCATCAGATCTGGGTGGATGATGGCTGCGATGCCGAGTTCCAGATCGGCCGTGCCGGACGACCAGGCGGTAGCTACGGGTACGAAAACCGCTACGGTGACGATATCGGCTACGGCTACGGCTGGGGCCATGACGACGGTCGCATCATCGTCTGCGCCTCGGAGGGCTATCGCCGCGAGTTCTGTCCGGCGCCGACCAGCATGGGCGTACGCCTGATCAACCAGATTTCGCGCTCGGCCTGCGTACGCGGCCGCACCTGGTGGCGCGACGCCCGCGGCATCGTGGTCACCCAGGGCTGCGCCGCCGAATTCGAGATCGGCTATCGCGACAATGCCTACCAGTGGCCGCCCTCGCACGGTGCCGGTGGCCCGGTGCGACCGCAGGAACTGCGCTGCGAATCCATCGACGACCGCAAGCGCTACTGCCCGGCAGATATCGGTCGCGGCCGCGCTGCGCTGGTCGAACAGCACAGCCGCTCCAGCTGCATCTTCGGGCGCAGCTGGGGCTTTGATGGCCGCGGTATCTGGGTCGACCGCGGCTGCCGGGCCAGCTTCCGCATTGACTACGTCGGCGCCGGCAACGGCTGGTATCCGGGTTCGGGGCAGCGCTACACGCGCTGCGAGTCCCGCGATTACCGCTACAACCAGTGCCGCATCGGCGGCGGTGTGCGCAGCGTCCGGCTTGCGCGTCAGGTCAGCGACTCGGCCTGTATCGAAGGCCGCAGCTGGGGCTACTCGCGCGGCGTGATCTGGGTCGACAACGGCTGCGCGGCCGACTTCGAGCTTCGCTGAACCGGCGGGACGCCGTCGCCGCTACGGCGGCGGCTTCCTGCCCTGATCGAGCAGCAGGTGGCGCTGGCCGTCCACTTCGACGGCCAGCGCACGCAGTTGCCAGGCCCCAAGACGCTTGACCGCGTCGACGTACATGCGGCCTGTGCCGCGACTGCCGGTGATGTCCACCGAATAGTCGGCGCTGCCGTTGTTGCCGTTGACGCGAAAGCTGCCGCTGAACAGCATGCCGGCCTCGATCGGCTCACCCAGCGCTTCGCGCAACGGCATGTCACTGCGAACGTGCTGCAGCGCCATGTCCACGGTCTCATGATCGGCCAGCGCCTTGAGGCCATACCAGGCAGCTCCGGCCATGCCGAGCATCAACACCAGCAGCAGCCCGGCGGCGAGCAGTCCCCACTTGATCATCGGGCGCATCGCATCCCTCCCCGCCGCCAGCTGCGGCAGTGCCTGACTGTGCACAAGCGCCGCCAGGATTGCCAGCGGGCCAATCAGGGAATTGTCGCGAAGCGGCATAGGAACGACCAGCTGGCCGCCGGTTCCCCAGCGTCAATGACATGGCCGCCGCTGAACACCGAATAGCCGAGACTGCTGTCCGATGTCCAGCCATTGGCGAGAAAACGGTTGCGATCTGCCGCCGCATACGGCTGATACGCGTCGGAGCTGCCAATCCGGATCAGCACGGGGAGCGGTCTGGGTACAGCGGAGAGCAGCGCATCGCATTGGGCCGAGGTCATTCCCGAGCAGGCCAGCGCGGGCAACAATCCGGCACTGACCGCGTAGGCCGCCATGTTCGGCTCGCTGAAAGTCGGCGCGAAGCCGTTGATGGCGAGGTCATGCATGACGTGCCCGCCGGCGGAAAAGCCCCAGCCATAGCGCCGCGTGCGATTCACGCGGTACATCGACTCGGCGTCCGCCAGCGCAGCGCTGATGACGTCATAGTCGCTGGGATGATCGCCCGGACCGGACGGCGCCAGCCAGCCACCCGCATTGCCGCCGGCCACCGGTACCACCAGCAGAAATCCCCGGGCCGCCGCCAGCGGTTGCCATTGGTCACGCAGCTGCATGGCCGCGGTGTCTGCCGCGGCGGGACTTCCCGCACCACCGTGCAACAGCAGGACCAGCGGGAGCGGCCGTTGCAGCGTCAATGCCGGCGCATAGCCGTACCAGGTCTGGGTACCGTTGCCGATACCGGCCACGTGCGTGCTGGCGGCAAACGCGCCGCTGGCACCACCTGACCCTGCACTGTCATCTACAGGGAGTCGGGGAATGGACTCAAGACCGTCGAGAAACAGCGCGGATGCGGGCGTGCAGGCAGTCTCCGGAAGTGACACCGTCACTGCTGCGGCAAGCAAGCCGGAACCGAGCGCAAGGAAAGCCCCGACAACGCATCGCGCCCTTCCCGTTGCCTTGCTGGCCATCACCTCGCAGGCCCGCCGCCGGCAGCTGGCGGATCAACCGCCGCAGTGGGCGCGATAGAAGGCCATCGCTTCGGGCATCAATGACTGCAGATGCTGGATGCGCGAGGCATGGCTGGGATGAGTCGACATGAACTCCGGCGGGTTCTGGCCGCCGGACGCCTTTCCCATGCGTTCCCAGAGCCGCGGGGCTTCATTGGGATCGAAGCAGGCGGCGGCGGCAAGCATCAGACCAACTTCGTCGGCTTCCGCCTCATGGTCACGCGAGAACGGCAGGAGAACACCATACTGTGCCCCGGCTCCCAAGGCTGCAAGAACCATGCGCTGCTGCTGCGGGTCCATGTCGC
>JAGRJX010000362.1 GCA_020442545.1 Lysobacterales bacterium | reverse complement strand
CCGGCCATCCGCGCCGACGATGCCGAACATGGTTACGTGCTGATGACCGACCTCGGCTCGCAGACGCTACTGCCCGCGCTGAACGCAGACAACGTCAACGGCTGGTACACGCAGGCCATGGACGCGATCCTGCGCATGCAGCGCGATGTCGCGGTCAACGACCTGCCGCCATACGACGAACAGCGACTGATGGACGAGCTGGAACTGATGCCGCGCTGGTTCCTCGGCGAACACCTCGGCTTCACGCCCAGCTGCGAGCAGTGGGACATCATCGAGAACGCCCATCGCGCGCTGATCAATGCCGCGCTGTCGCAGCCCAAGGCCTTCGTGCATCGCGACTTCCACTCGCGCAACCTGATGATCGATGACGGCCAACTCGGGATCATCGATTTCCAGGATGCGGTGCGCGGGCCGGTGACCTACGACCTCGTCTCGCTGCTGCGCGACTGCTACATCGAATGGCCGGAAGATCGTGTCTACGACTGGGTCGACAACTACCGCGAACAGGCGGTCTCCGCCGGGCTGTTCGACGCGGATGTCGAACGTTTCCGTCGCTGGTTCGACCTGATGGGCCTGCAGCGCCACATCAAGGTGCTCGGCATCTTCTGCCGTCTCTGGTATCGCGACGGCAAGGCCGGCTACCTGGGCGATCTGCCGCTGGTCTGGCGATACACACAGACCGTCGGACGCCGCTATCCCGAGATCGCCCCGCTGATCAAGCTGATCGAAGGCGTGCTCGGCGATCGTGACATCACCCAGCCGATGACTCGTGCAGCAGCCACATGACGCCCCCTCGACACCGTCATTCCCGCGAAAGCTGGAACCCATTTTTTCTTTTCGCTATACATCGACGCCGGATCAGTGGTTCCTTCGCCTGCGTGACCCGCAGATGCAGCATGCAGAGCGAGCCTGTTCGACATTCCCGAGAATGGGTTACAGCTTTCGCTGGAATGACGGCGAAGCCTAGCGATAGTCATGAAATGCGGAGCCTCGCATGAAAGCCCTGATCTTCGCCGCCGGCCGTGGCGAACGCATGCGGCCGCTGACCGACACCACACCGAAACCGCTGCTGGAAGTCCGCGGCAAGCCGCTGATCGTCTGGCATCTGAAAAAGCTGGCGGCAATGGGCGTGCGCGAGGTGGTGATCAATACGTCTTGGCTGGCTGCGAAGTTTCCGGAAGCGCTGGGCGACGGTAGCGACTTCGGCCTCAACATCCACTACTCGGTGGAGGGCGACATACCACTGGAAACCGGTGGCGGCATGCTGCACGCGCTGCCGCTACTGGGCGACGAACCTTTCCTGCTGGTCAACGGCGACGTGTTCAGCGACGTCGACTTCGCACGACTGCCGCGCGAGCCGGAGGGCATGGCGCATCTGCTGATGGTGGATCGCCCGCCGGAAAAATCGCGCGGCGATTTTTCAATCGACGGCGACGGCAAGCTGCTCGATGGCGGCGACAACGCGCTGACCTACGCCGGCATCGGCGTCTACCGCCCCCAGATCCTCGGCGGCTGGCACGACGTGATCGGCGATGCCGATGGTGCCAATGATGACCCGCCGCGCTTCCCCATCGCACCGATCCTGCGCGCCTGGATGCGCATGG
>JAGRJX010000074.1 GCA_020442545.1 Lysobacterales bacterium | reverse complement strand
CTTGCGCAACGCCTTGAGCACGATGTTGTCGAGATCGCCGCGCAGGGCGCGGTCGTGCGTGGAGGGGCGCGGCACGCGGCCTTCGCGGATGATTCGCGCCGCCTCGACGAGCGGCGTCTGCGACAGTTCGTACGGCCGCTCGCCCGTGAGCAGTTCGAACAGCACGAGCCCGAGGGAGTACACGTCGCTGCGGATGTCGATCGCGTCGGCGTTTTCGGTGCACTGCTCGGGGCTCATGTACTGGAGGGTGCCGACCAGTTCGCCGGCGCAGGTCATGCGCGTGCGCGTCGGGCCGTCCTCCTCGACGGCGCGGGCGACGCCGAAGTCGATCACCTTGGGTTTTCCATCCTGGTTGACGAGAATGTTGCCCGGCTTGAGGTCACGATGGATGATGCGTCGACGATGCGCATAGGCCACCGCGTCGCAGACCTGGCGGAACAGCGTCACGATGCCGTTCACCGACAAAGCCTGCTGCGCGCACCAGCGGTCGATGCGTTCGCCCTCCACCAGCGGCATGGCGAGGTACGGCGTGCCGTCCTCGAGCACGCCGGCATCGAGCAGCGGCACGATTCCGGGATGCTGAAGCCGCGCCAGCGCCTGGTGTTCGCGCTGCAACTGACGACCGTCCGCCGCCAGCGCCGACACCGTCAGCAGCTTGAGTGCCGCCGTCTGCGTGGCATCGCCGAGTCGACGTTCGGCGCGGTAGACCACGGACATGCCCCCGCGACCAATCTCCTCGCCGCGACGCCAGCTTCCGATGGTGTCCGGTACCGCGCTGGACAACGATGAAGCGGTCATCGCGCTGTCCAGCGGACCGCTGGATTCATGCGCAGCCACCAGCCGGTGTAGCAACGCCCGGATCTCCTCCGGCTGTTCGGCGATCAGCGCATTCCACTGCGCACGCGGGAGATCGAGCAGGTGATCAAACAATGCATCCGCGCGACGCCAGTTGTCAGCATCGTTCATCGGCCGGCCTCACCCGCGTCCAACTGCGCGTGCAGGAAGGCGCGTGCCCTCGCCCACTCGCGCAGCACGGTGCGTTCGGCGCAGTCGAGCAGCGCGGCGATTTCCGCAAACCCGAGTCCGGCGAAGAAGTGCAGATCAACAATCTCGCGCTGACGCCCGCTGATCTCCGACAGGCGCAGCAGCAGTTGATCGATATCCAGCAACAGTGTTGTTGCGTTGGTTTCGGCAGCAAGATCGGTTTTCAGGGTGATCGCCTCGAAATCACCGCCACGCTTGTCTGCACTGCTGCGGCGATAGTCGTCCACGAGGATGCGGCGCATGGCCTGCGCGGCGCAGGCATAGAAATGTCGTCGACCGCTCAGCGACAGTGATTCGCTGCCTTGCAGACGCAGGTACAGCTCATGCACCAGTGAGGTCGCCGTCATCCCGTGCGCCCCGCGCGACAGTTGCGACTGCGCCAGCCGGCGCAGCTCGGGATAGACGCGCTCGAACACGGCATCCAGCGCGGCATCCTCGCCCGCCTCGCAGCGCTGCAGCAGTAGCGTGATCTCTCCCATCCGCGCCCTTATACCGCGAGCCGACCGCGGCGTCTGTCGAACCGGCGTTTCATTCAGCTTCGCAAGCGCAGCTCGTCACGGTCCACGGCTTCGAGTCGGATGCGGTTGGCGAATAGCGAAAACGCCAGAATGCCGGCCATGCCGCGCGGTTGTCGCACCCAGGGCGGCAGGTAGCGCGGCGCGTCGATGATGCCGGCATCAAACAGCGGTTCCAGCAGCAGCACGTCCTGCAGCGAAAGCTTGCCGACGAACAGCAGCGGCAGCAGCCCGCTGCGCCGCTGGCGGAAGGCCCAGCGGAAGAAGGTATGCACGTCGAGCAAACCGTGCAGGTAGACCGTGTCCTTGGTAAATGCCAGTCCACCACCGGTTGGGCAGCCGCGAAACACGCGCTGCGCCGAGCGGAAACTGTCGATCTCGCTTTGACCAGCGTCGAGGAAGAAGCGGAACACTTCGATGAAGTCCGCCCCCGACAGCGCCCGGTCGATGGCCTCGATGCGCAGCGAGATGCGCTTCAGGCGATCAATGTCGATGGCGCCGGTAATCAGCTCGGCGAAGGTCGCCAGGCCTTCCTGTGTGGCCGTGCTGCTGGCTGCGGTCAGCGACAGGCTGTGCAGCCGCGACTGGCGACGCCCGTTGATCGCGGTCAGGCTGTGGATAAATGCCTCGTGCTGCAGCAGCTGCTGGTGGTCGTAGTGGGTGAAGCGCGCGCCGTCGCGCAGGCGGATCCGCGTCGCGCCGGCCGCCGCCTTGGCGATCAGCGAGGGATCGAGCTGGACATCGATGTGATCCTCGACAAAGCAGGCATCCAGCTCCGCCTGCAGCGCGTCGCGCAAGCTGGCCGCGTCCAGCTCCACCGGCTCGTCGGCCATGTCCAGCGCGCCGGCCAGCTCCTCGGCGGCCTCGATGAAATGGCTGGCGGCATCGCGATTGCTTTCCGTGCTGCCCGGCAGGCGATCCGCCGGCGACCCGAACAGCCGAACTGATGCCTCGGTGAACCCCGGCGTGCCCATCGATTCCAGCATCGACAACGTGTCGTGCCAGCAGCGGACCTGGCGGCTCAGGTATTCACCCAGCGGGTGATCGCCATCTAGTTCACCTGCAATGGCATCGAGCTCGGCATGCAGTCCGCCGTGATCCACCGCTTCGTACAGCGGTGCCGGCAAGGCCGCGTTGCCGCGACGCCAGCCGTCCAGGAAAGTCTCCTGCAAGCTGGCCGGCCAGCTCACGGTGGACAGCACGCGCAGACTGCGCACGGCCTCCACCAGCCGCGCATCGAGCGCGAGGTGGCGCTGCACAGTCGGGTCGGATGACAGGTCCAAGTATCCGGGTTCCATCGTCCGATTCTGGACTATCCGGCACCGGCGTATCCATCCGCCGGAACCCGACAGCATCAGAACATGATCAGTCCTCGAAGCCGTCGGTAAAGATCCACGCGTCGATCGGTGGGCCCAGCACCCAATACTTCTCGAAGGCACCCACGTCGCAGTCCGCCATGGTGTCGGCATCGCCGTCAATCGGGCGGGTATTGCCGAGGATGTCCGAAGCCTCACAAGCGCCGGCATCATTGATCGCGTCAATAACGCTGCTGCCGTCGAACCAGAAGTAACTCATGTCGCCGCCGAACAGGCTTTCCTCAAGCTGGAAATTGCCGAGGTCATCCGTTGGCAATGCCTGGTTATCGAGCGCATCGCAGCCGCCGTCGGCAAACAGGTTCAGCCGGATCGCACTGGGAAATGGGGTTCCCGGCGAACCGGAGCAAGCGGTGCCGGCACTGACTGGTGCCATCAGATTGGCCCGAAAGCCGAGCACGTCCGCCGTACTGCTGAACGCAATATTGGCGCCGTCGTTTGCATTGTTGTTGTAGAAACTGTTGTTGACCGCATCGAATTCTGTGTTGCTGCCGACATACAACGCAGCCCCTGAGCCAGTGACGATGTGGTTGTAGAAGCCGCTGTTCTTGAGCAGCAGCCGGGGCTTGTTCGGTGAGCCGTAACCACGGCGCATGTAAATACCGCCCCCCGAATTACCGGCATTTCCGCGGAACCAGTTGCGCTCCAACTGCACGAAGCAGTCCGCACAGGACAGATAGATCGCACCGCCGGCACCGCCATTGCTACGCCCCGGCGACGCGTCATTGTCGATGAAGCTGGAGTCGCTGACCCAGACCGTGTGGATGTTCGAGGTAGAGACGTAGATGGCACCGCCATTGGCGCTGCCGTTCTCGGAAATCGTGTCGTTGTTCTCGAACCAGCTACCGGTGATGCTCAGGTGGGCCGCACCAACGGCGAGCGCGCCGCCACCGCCCTGTCCTGTTGTCGTCACTTCCGTGAAATTGTCGATGAACTGGCTGTCGGTGATATCGACGCTACCGGCCGAACGCGCCCAACGGAATCCCGCGCCCCAAGCGAGGCCCGTGGTGCTCAGCGTGCAACCACGGAAGATGACGCGCTCCAGCGTCAGGCCGCCACCGCTGCCCCCTGCCGCGCCGAGACAGGCGCCGCCCTGACCCGGCGATCCGGTCGAATAACCGTTGCGAAGCTCGATATCCTTGAGGTGGAGGTTCTGCACGTCAACCGTGGCGTAGATGATCCGGAACACGTCGCCACCATCGACAATGGGCTCCGCCGCGCCGCCGACAATGGTCAGGTCGGTGGCGGTGATGGTGGGCAGGTCCGACGTAAGCGTGATCGCACTGCCAGTCGGATACAGGCCACCCGAAAAGGAGATCGAATGCGGCACGTCGGTCGCCGCATTGGCATCCAGGATCGCCTGCCGCAATGAGCCCGGTCCACCGTCCGAGTTGGTCGCGACGAGGAAGTTATCGGCCTGTGCAGCCGTACTGGCAAAGGCCAGCGCGCAAAGGGCGGCAAGGGTTTTCATGGCTTTCTCCCGATGAACCACATAGCTGGGCATTCAGGGAGAGGTACGGCGTCGAGCCCCATTCCTCGACATCCGACGCGGAATTCGTTCAGTTTCCTCCGCGTTGCGTCAACGCTTGCTGATCACCACCGAATCCGCAAGAAGCCGGCAATACGCGGATTTGCAGACTACCGACGACCGTATTTGTCGGTCAGCCGCTTGTTCATCGCCCTGGACTGCACGCGCTCGTCGCGCTTTTGTTCCTGGCGGACTTTCAGCGTCTGAGCGGCGTCGCTGAGTTCGCCCTGCAGCGTCTGGTAGCTGCCCCAGCGCTCGGCCTGCAGCTCGCCGTCCTTGATCGATTGCTGGATCGCGCAGCCGGGCTCGTTCTGGTGGCGGCAGTCACGGAAGCGGCACTGCGTCGCAAGCTGCTCGATGTCCTCGAAACCGGCATCTTCCAGTCGTTCATCGCCAGTCAGCTTCAGCTCGCGCATGCCCGGCGTGTCGATCAGGCAGGCGCCGTCCGGAAGGCGCATCAAGCTGCGGGAGGTGGTCGTGTGGCGGCCACGCGAATCGGCTTCGCGCACGGATTGCGTGGCCTGTTTCTCGATGCCGAGCAGGGTGTTGGTCAGCGTTGATTTGCCGGCGCCGGACGAGCCCACCAGCACCACGCTCTGTCCTTTCGACAGCCAAGGCGCCAACGCGGCCACGGTATCCGGGGACTTGGCGTTGACGCAGAGCACCGGTACGTCGGGAAGCGATTCGCGCAGCTGCTCGACGCGCGCGGCCATGTTCGGATCGGCCTGCTCGCCTTCCAATGCCTTGTCGGCCTTGGTCAGCACGATCACCGGCTGTGCGCGATCACCTTCGTCCGCACTGCCGAACACCAGTAACAGGTAGCGCTGCAGGCGACGCGGGTTGAAGTCGCCATCAAGACCGCTGACCACGAACACGGTGTCGATATTGGCGGCGATCAGCTGCTGCCGGTAGTGCTCACCGGCAGCCCCGCGCTTGAGCAGGCTGTGCCGCGGCAGCACGGTGGTGATGACGTCATGATCGTCCAGCAGCACCCAGTCACCGACTGCAGCGCGATCCACCGGATCGAAACGCGGCTGCAGCCATTCCGCCGGCGCCGATACCTTGAGCACAGCCTCGCCGATGGCCACGCGATAGCCGGCGCGATGCTGCTCGACCACCCGCGCCAGCCGCCCTGCCGACGCATTGGCACAGGCCGGCGCGGCTGGCAGGTCGTCGCGCCAGCCGATGGCGAGGAAGGCTTCATGCTGGTCGGGGCTGAGCTGCACGTCGGTATTGTATGTGCTTGCTGTCGGCCGCAGGACTTGCCGGAGCGATCCCGAAGCCCATCCGCGCCGGTCCGGCAAAGGCCAGCCATCCCGGAAGCCGGCGCCCAGCCAAACGCTGCGCATCACCAGGCACGAATCACCCATCACGGAATTTCAGGTAGTCTGCCGCCTTTCCAACCGCCCAAGGCCAGGTTCGTCCATGTCGCCTTCCATTGTCACCCGCCAGCGCCTGTCCGAAGTGCGATACGAGATCCGCGGTGAGCTGGCGCGGCGAGCGCGCGAGCTGGAAGCACAGGGACGACAACTGATCAAGCTGAACATCGGCAATCCCGGCGCTTTCGGCTTTCGCGCGCCCGAGCACCTGCAGCAGGCCATCGCCGACAACATCGGTCGCAGCGATCCCTACGGCCACCAGCAGGGCCTGCCCGAAGCCCGCGAGGCCATTGCGGCGCAGCAGCGTGCCCGTGGCGCGCGCAACGCCTCGGCGGATCGCGTGTTCATCGGCAACGGCGTCAGCGAGCTGATCGACATGAGCCTGCGCGCGCTGCTGAATCCCGGCGACGAAGTGCTGCTGCCGAGTCCCGACTACCCGCTGTGGACCGCCGCCACGCTGCTCAACGACGGCGTCGCCGAGCACTATCCCTGCGAGGCCGCCAACGGCTTCCTGCCCGATCCGGCACAGATCGAATCGCAGATCACGCAACGTACCCGCGCGCTGGTGCTGATCAACCCGAACAACCCGACCGGTGCTGTCTATCCACGCGAGCTGCTGGAACAGCTGGTTGCCGTCGCCGCACGCCATCGCCTGCTGCTGATGGTGGACGAAATCTACGACAGCATTGTCTACGACGACGGTACCAATCAGAGCCGCTCCTTCCAGCCGCTGGCGGCGCTTGCCGGCGACCTGCCCTGCCTGACCTTCGGCGGGCTCAGCAAGGTGCATCGTGCCTGCGGCTACCGCGTCGGCTGGGTCAGCCTGAGCGGCGACGTGGCAAGGACGCGAGAGTACCACCACGCGCTGGACCTGCTCGGCGCGCTGCGCCTGTGCGCGAACGTGCCGGGGCAGTGGGCAATCCCGGCAGCACTGGAGGGCGAAGACACGATCACCCCGCTGTGCCAGCCGGGCGGTCGCCTCCATGCAGCCCGACAGGCGGTGATCGACGCCTGCGCGAGCAGTCGTTGGCTGAATCTCTCGAAGCCCGACGGCGCTCTGTATGCCTTTCCGGGTGTCGACAAGACGCTACTGTCCGGCTTCGATGACCACACCTTCGCGCTGGACGTGCTGGAAAACGCCGACGTGCTGATCGTGCCGGGCAACAGCTTCAACGTGTCCTACCGCAACCACTTCCGCGTCACCCTGCTGCCGGAACCGGTGCAGATCACCGACGTTTTCCAGCGCATCGAGCAGCGGCTGGACGCGCTGGCCGAGCGCTCGGCGTCGCATCGGCATGTTGCCTGAGCTGCTGCGAACGCTGCTGTGTCTCGGCCTGCTGGCCGGAGGAATCCTGATGGGCGCACACCTGAGTCACGCAAGCGACCGCGACGCCCGGCTGCGCTATCTGGCGCTGGGCGACTCCTACACCATCGGCGAGTCGGTGCCGATGGCGGATCGCTGGCCCATGCAACTGGCCGCCCGCCTGCGCGATGACGGCATCGCGTTTGCCGACCCGGAGATCCTTGCCACCACCGGCTGGACCACCGACGAGCTGTCGGCGGCGATGGACGCACATCATTTCACGCCACCTTACGACCTGGTCAGTCTCGCCATCGGCGTCAACAACCAGTATCGCGGCCGCGACATCGACAACTACGCGAAGGAGCTGGACGCACTGCTGTCCCGCGCGGTCGGTCTTGCCGGTGGCCACACCGAACGCGTGTTCATGCTGTCGATTCCCGACTGGGGCGTGACCCGTTTCGGGCAGGAAAGTGGTCGCGATCGCGGCCAGATTGCCGCCCGGCTGGACGCCTTCAACGCGCGCGCGGCAAGACTCTGCGAAAGGCATGGCGTGGCTTTCGTCGACATCATGCCGGTCAGCCGTGCGCTAGGTGCCAATGCGGACATGATGGCCGCCGACGGCCTGCACCCTTCCGGCGCGCTGTACGCCGAATGGGCCGCACTGGCGCTACCGGTCGTTCGCGACCTGATCCGGGAAACGCCCGGCACCGGGAACTGAAGCCCGGCTGACGCGGATCAACGCGGCACTGCGCCGCGCCGCGATACAATACGCGCAGCAAATCATCACGGAATCCCCCCATGTCCCTTGATCCGGCGCTCCAACAGCGCATCGAAACCCTGCTTTCCACCAACGCCGTCGTGCTGTTCATGAAGGGCAATCCGGACATGCCGCAGTGCGGCTTTTCGGCCAAGGCCGCCGGCATCCTCAACGCCCTGGTGCCGGCCTATGCGCACGTCGACGTGCTGCAGGACGCCGAGATCCGCGAAGGCATCAAGGCCTACGGCAGCTGGCCGACCATCCCGCAGCTCTACATCCAGGGCGAGCTGGTTGGCGGCAGCGACATCATCGAGCAGATGCTGAACTCCGGCGAGCTGCATCAGGTGCTGGGCCTGCCCGAGCCGGATCGCACCCCGCCGACCCTGCACATCACCGAGGCGGCAGCGCAAGCCATCCGACGCGCCATCGAGAGCAACGATCCATCGCTGGGCCTGCACCTGAGCGTCGATCCACGCTTCAACGCGCAGTTCCAGCTGAAGCCGGTGGAAGGCAACGAAATCGTCGCCGAGTCCGCCGGCATCAGCGTCTACCTCGATCTCGCCAGCGCGCCGCGCGCCGATGGCCTGGAAATCGACTGGGTCGAGGACGTGCGCGGGGCCGGCCTCAGCATCCGCAACCCGAACGCGCCGCCGGCCGTGCAGGAATTGAGCGTTTCCGACCTGGCATCGCGCATTCAGAACGGCGACATCACGGTTATCGACGTGCGTGCGCCGCACGAGCGTCAGCAGGCACCCTTCCCCGAGGCGCACGAAGTGCTGGACGAGGACAGCGAGCCGCGTCTGGCCGGGCTGGCCAATGACACGGCGCTGGCTTTTCTCTGTCACCACGGCAATTCCAGTCGCGCAGCTGCCGAGCATTTCCGCGGGCTCGGTTTCACCAGCCTCTTCAATGTCAGCGGCGGTATCGACGCCTGGTCGGCGGAGATTGACAGCAGCGTGCCGCGCTACTGAGAGCGGCGGCCACAGCGGCGAGTGGATCGCGCCGCGTCCTGCCTTTGCTGCATCGACCGCGCCATCGACAGATGACAGCCTGATCGGTATGCGTTAGCGTGGTGTCGAAGGAAGCGTGGTTCCACGCCACGCCAATGGATGACGGCAGTGGCCAGGCATCCCAACCTGACGCTGCCGCACTTCCCGACAGGGGGGAGGATTGCGATGCGACACCTGCGTTTCGTTCTTGTCCTGGGACCTGCCCTGCTGCTGTCCGCCTGCGGCGGCGGCAAGGAAGACGTGGCCACCACTGCCTGCACCAGCCAGATCAGCGACAAGCTCAAGGATCAGAACTATCGAATCGATCCGGACGAGCTGCTCGCCTCGGCAAAGGCGGAAGACGACGCCATCATGCGTCTGACCGGCACCGTGGTCTTCGACCCGGGACTGCCGCGTGAATACAAGCAGCAGGTCGACTGCCGCGTGCGTTTTGTCAGCGGGCAGGAGCTGCCCAACGTGATCTCGCTGAATTTCACCTGGGAGTGAGCCCCACGACCGGCAGCCGCCAATCATTCGATAGCGGAAACGGGAACGGGGCGCAGCAAGCGCCCCGTTCTGCTTTGTGCCGGATGCCCGGCCGATCAGACTGTCGATCAGGGGTCGTAGAGCGTCACCACTGCCGAGGCGGTGCCACCGCGACCATCACTGATGGTGTAGACCAGATACTCGAGCCGGTTGTAGTCCGGATCAGGCACCCAGTGCAGCCGGGTACCACCATCAATGATGGTGACCGTGCCGTGCTCGGATCCCTGCACGTCGATGATGATCAGTTCGTCGTGGTCCGGATCTTCGTCGTTGTGCAGCACGTTCATGGTGACCGCCTGGTTCGGACGGTAGTTGTAGATGTCGTTGCGCGCGATCGGCGGATGATTGTCCGGATCGCCATCGGCACTGACGGTCACGCTGACCATCGCGGTGGCCGTATCCTGACCATCGCTGATGGTATAGCTGAACGTGTCGATGCCGTTGAAACCCGCTTCCGGTGTGTAGACCAGCTGGTCGCCCTGGATCGACACGCTGCCATGCGTCGGAATGGTCGTCCCCACGAGGCTGATCGCGTCACCATCGGCATCGCTGTCGTTGGCCAGCACGTCGATGTTCACCGGCACGCCGGTCATCGTGGTGGCGACATCGGCCAGCGCCACCGGCGGGTTGTTGTCCGGATCGACCGGCGCCCCCACCGTTACCGTCACGTTGGCGGTGGCCGTCTCGCGACCATCGCTGATGGTGTAGGTGAAATGATCGACGCCGCTGAAGCCGGATTCCGGCACGTAGTGCAGGCGGCCGTCCTCGCCGATCTCGACATAGCCGTGCGCACCGTCGGTGGTGCCGACGATGGTCAGCGTATCGCCATCGGCATCGCTGTCGTTGGCCAGCGCGTCGATGAAGGCCGGCATCTGGTAGTCGGTCGTGGCGCTGTCGTCCACAGCAACCGGCGCGACGTTCTCGAAGCCGACGCTAACCGTGGCGGTGGATTCGGCACCGCTCGGGTCGGCCACGGTGTAGGTGAAGCTGTCGCCGGCACCGGCACAGACCGCACCATCCTGCGGCGGCTGATAACCCAGCGTGCCGTCGCCGTTGTCGGTGACGCTGCCGCCATTCTGCGTGGCGCCGATGGCAACGATGCTCAGCGCATCGCCATCCGGGTCGCTGTCGTTGGCCAGCACCGGGATGCTGATCAGCTCACAGGCATGCTGGCTGATCGCATCGTCCACCGCCACCGGCGCGCGATTGAGGTACTGCCGCTCGCCCAGCGTGGTGCTGGTTTCGACGGTCTGGAAACGGTAGACGTCAACGGTACGCTTGTGCTTCGCCGGGTTGCGCAGCGCGCGCTGGATCCAGGCGGGCGGTGCGGCCACCGGCTCCTTGACCCACTCGGTGATGGTCCTGGTGGTCGGCGGCGCCGGCTCACTGTGCTCTTCGACGGTGAGGAACCCGATGTCGACACGACGATTCTTGCGGCGATTCTCCTCGCCATCGTTCGGGTACTTCGGCTCCAGCTCACCACGACCGGTGACGTCGATCTCGCCCACCGGCACGCCCTGCGAAACGAGGTAGTCACGCACCGCACCGGCACGCCGCTCGGACAGACCCTGATTGTAGCTCTCGGGACCAATGTCGCAGGTATGGCCGGTCAGCGTCACGCGGCTGACCCGCTTGCCTCCGGTGATCGCCGCCAGCACTGCGTCCAGCTCGCTCTGCGCATCGCTTTGAACGGCCGAACTGTCGAAGCCGAAATAGGTGTCGTCGCTGAACTCGACCTCGTTTCGCACCACGATCGGCGGTGCCGGATCACCCGGCACCTCGCGACTGACCTCGACATCGCGGGTCGGGTTGGTCGCGCGGAAGTTGCTGCCGCTACCGAAGTCGTAGCGCCACAGCAGCCAGGCGCGACTGTCGCTGCGATCAATCTCGAACAGGCCGCTCTTGCGATAGGTCTCGAACTCCAGGCTGAGGCTGTGCGGGCTGTTGCGGAACTGCTTGTCGATGCCCAGCGAGAACGTGGTCTGGTCGGCCTCGAAGTCGCCCTTCTCGTAGTCGAGGCCGGCACGGAAGCGGATCAGCGGCTGCTCGAACCAGCGGCCACCACGCAGGCCGACGCCCCAGTCGTAAGGCTTGACGAAGGTGCGGGTGATCGTGGTCGTGGTTTCCAGCTGCTCGAAGGGGCGATCACCCTCCATGCCGGACAGCAGCACCTCGTCGATCAGCGTATCGGTGCCGATCAGGCGTTCGTCGGTGATGGCGCGCGATAGGTACAGATCCCAGAAGCTGTGCTCGCGCTCCATGCCGAAGCCGAGCGACACCTTGCGGTCCTTGAACGGATTCTGGTCGACGGCGAGGAAGGCCTTGGCGACCTTGACCTGCTCGGGTCGTGCCATGCTGTCCTCGACGCTCATGCCGCCCCACAGCCAGTGGTAGTCGAGCTTCAGACCGCCGGCGCCGCCCTGGCCCAGCCAGGCCTCGGTCAGCCAGGCGGAATCGCCGTCCTCGCCGAACACGAACAGCAGCTCGCCGAGCACATCGAGGTCGTCATTGACACCCAGCGACACGCGGGCATTGCTGCCGACATAGGTGACCGGAATGCTGCCTTCGGTGGCCACCGGCGGCTGACCGCCCGGGCCCGGATTCGACTGCGCAAACGCGCCCTGCACCAATGCAGCGCTCAGCGCCACGGAAAGAAGACTGCGCTTCATGCGAATTTCCCCAAGAATCTCAGGCGTATAGCTTACCTGAGTTGCCGCTTGCGCAGTGCTACCGCGCATCCTCGTCCACGCTGACCAGCGACTCGGAACTGCTGCGGCCGGCGCTCGTTTCAGTCTTCCGTTTCGGCAATTCCGCAAACCAGATCGCCTCCATCCGGTATTTGGTCCAACTGACCTATGGTGTCGAACAGGCGTTGGCGCTCGCGCTGATCGAGGGACACCCCACTGCGATACGTGACGCAGGCTGCTTCAAGCTGCGTCCGGGCCGACGCCTCATCGCCAGCGGCGAGCGCCCATTGCGCCTCGGTCACTCGCCAAACGGCGTAGCGCGGGTGCTCCTCGCCCAGCGTCGCGGCGAGGATGTCCCGTGACCGGACCAACGACTCCCTGGCCGCGTCCAGCTCGCCCGCAGCCAGTTCGGCGCGGCCACGGTTGTGCAGCACGATGCCGGTCAGCGCGTGATCCTGGCCGACCGCCTGCAGCATGGCGTCCACCGCCTCCGGATAGATGGCCAGCGCCTCCTGCGGTCGCCCCAGCAACTCCAGTGTCCGCGACAGATTGTTGGCCGCCGTCGCCCGTTCCGTAACTGCGACATCTGGACGTTGGCGCAGGATCTCCAGCGCCCTGCGCGACATCAGCTCGGCTTCGGCCAGCGATTCCGCAGTGCCGCGCCGTTGCAGCAAGGCACCAAGGTTGTCGAGATCGATGGCGAGACTGACGCTGTTCTCGCCAAAGCGCTGGCGGGTACTGGCAGCCACCTCGCGCAGACTTTTTTCTGCCTCGACGATCTGCCCCGCCCGCGACTGCGCCAAGGCGAGGTCCGACCATGTGTTGACGGATTCCGCATCCGGCGTGTTGCCGGGCGTGCGCATCAGCTGCACGGCTTCGGAAAGTTTCGAGGCAGCCGCAGCATAGTCGCCGCGATCATAGGCGACGCGCCCGCGGTAGCGCTGCAATGCCGCTTCAAGCCGATTGTCCGGCTTGCTCTTGATCAGTTCCTGCAACTGATCAAGAGCCGCCGAGGCCGCATCGGGATCACCGCGATAGATTTCCAGCTCCGCGCGAATCACCAGTGCGTCACCAAGCGCTTCGTCATCCTGATGATCGCGCGCGGACTTGATGACCGCCGCGACTCGCGTCGCCGCGTCGTCGTAGCGTTCATCAACCAGCGCGTTGCGAGCCAGCAGCCTTGCCGCTTCGCCATGTTCCGCACGATCACCCAGCAGCTGGCGATCCAGCTCCAGGGCGCGAGCCAGCGACGGCTCGGCGTCGGCATAGAGCTCAAGTCGGGACTGCATGTCGCCGACGGTCTGCAGCAGTCGCTGCTCGACCATCGGATCTAGCTGTCGTTTCTGCAGCTGCGCCGGTGCCTCGTGCAGCAGTTCTCGCGCGGTCACGGTCCCTTCCGGATAGGCGTAGGGGTCAGCGGCCTGGAAAACACCACCCAGCAGCGAAGTCACTTCTTCGGCGCGGTCGCGTTCGCCGCGCGTCACCTCCAGCTGGACCGCCAGTCGCCAGACGAGCGCCGTGATCACCAGCAGCGCCAGCAAGATGGCCACGCTGAGGTTTTGGTTGCGACGGACGAAGCAGCCAAATCGATAGGCTGCACGACCACCATAAGCCAACACCGGCTCGGCATCACGCCAGCGCTGTAGGTCGTCGACCAGCGCCTGCACGCTTCCGTAGCGTCCTTCGCGAT
>JAGRJX010000361.1 GCA_020442545.1 Lysobacterales bacterium | reverse complement strand
GGCCGGCATGCACGGCTTCACCATGTCGCTGGCGCGCGAAGTGGCGCGCAAGGGCGTCACCGTGAACAGCGTCTCGCCCGGCTACTGCGAGACAGCGATGGTGATGGCCGTGCCGGAAGGCGTCCGCGAAAAGATCATTGAACAGGTGCCGGTCGGCCGGCTGGGGAAACCCGCCGAAATTGCCCGCACAGTGGACTTTCTGTGTGCAGAAGACGCCGCCTTCATCACCGGGGCCAACATCCCGGTGAATGGGGGGCTGTTCATGAGCTTCTGAGCTGCATCGGTTTCACCGATCCCAGGCGCTCAGTGCACGGTGTCATCGTCCATCGCAGACATGCGCGCAGGAAGCCGGGCCTCGGCAACCGAGACTTCCCCCTCTTGCCACGTCCGGTAGCTACCGTCAGCCCCGCGTACGCGGTCACGAATGCCCCGGTGTTCAGAAGTCACGTCGCGCTTGCGTCGGGCGATCTGACTGGCGGGCAGTCCGCATGCCTTCTGCCGCACTCGGAACAGCAGGCTGTCCCCGCCCGTGTCGGGAACCTCGATAGCCAGCTCCAGTTGAGCCACCTGACCATTCCTGATCGCGTCGGTGATGGCTTCCTGACACATGCGGAACAGCAACGTGCGTTGCCCGTCCACAAGCCGTTCCAGGCGATGGTCGACCAGATACGAAGTCTCGATCCCGGCCTCTTCCAGCATGTGGCCCAGGACGCCGTCGCGCAAAGCGGCAACCAGCCCTTCGGCCCGAATTGGTGCCGGTGCAAGACGGCTGGCAACGCCGCGTATCGTGGTATGCAGGTCGCGGACCATCTCGCGCATTGCATCCACCACGGCAAGCATCTCCGGGTCACGATTCTGGCGCGAAGCAAGGCCCAGACGGACGCCCATGGTCGACATTGACTGTCCCAGTTCATCCTGCAGTTCGCCGGCGATCCGCCGCTGTTCCTCTTCCTGCACCCGCACCAGGCGTCGACTCAACTCACTCAACTCGCCAGACTGCTCGCGCAGCTGCCGGTTCGCCTCCGAGAGCGCACGCACATGGTCAGCCAGCTCGACGTTACTGTTGCGGATGGAGTCAACTGCGGCACCCAACATGAGGGTTGCACCACCGAATACCGCAACGATGAGCTGCATCAAGGCGCGGTCGATTGCGAGCTCACCGAACTCACCAATGGCGTAGATGCCGAAGCTCGTGAGCAGCAGCGCTGCCGCCGCGCCACGCCAGCCGTAGCGGAACGCCGTCACCATCATCGGCATCAGCGCCAGCACCAGCAGGTAGCCGGAGATTTCCGGCCATGCCCAGGCCACCAGTGCGCAAAGCAACAGTGGCGGGATGATCGGCATCAGGTAATGCAGCGCCAGTCGGCGCCAGTCCGCGATGCCCCGCAGATCCGCCAGAACCAGCAGACCCGGTGCGACGATCAGCATCGCCACGAAGTCGCCCACCGCCAGGCCAACGAGGCGCTCGGGAATGTCTTCCCGCGGCAGGATGCCGTCGATGAACTGTTCCAGCGTCAACAGCGGGGCGACGACCGATGCCACCACCAGGCACATCATCAGCAGACGCAGCATGTCCGGCGGACTGGAAGGCCGCCTGCCCGCTTGCCACATCAGCGCCACTACCATCGCACCGATCATCCACGGCGGGCCATTGACCATCGCCGCGGCAATCCAGGTCTGGTAGCTCAACTGACCATCGAGGTACAGGCAGAGGGCGGCCAGTACTTCGCCAAGCAGCAGCCAGGGCCAGAACCGACGCGGTGCGATCAGCAGGCAGCCCATGCGAATTCCGGCCGGGAGGAACCAGTAGTAGCTGGAAATGCCGTAGCCGGTGAACCACAGCAGCGCGTAGAACGGCGCCCAGATCCACGGCAGGCGAAGCAGCCGCCGCAAACCATCGTCCGGCCGCAGCTCGGTCTGCGACTCATGGGATGGTTGCGATTGCGGTGCTGCCATATTGCGCCCCGTGACTGGCCAACGGCATCATCCCATGCCTGTCGCCGGCACGCTAACCCGCGTCGCTACAGGCTACGCGCGCCCAGCCAGCTGCTGATCGCCGGCGGCACCTCGCGCTGCGCACGGCCGGACACGTAGATGCCGATGTGGCCACCCTTGAAGCTGATCTCGGTGTAGTCGTCGCTGCCGATCAACCCGCCCAGCGGCCGCGAGGCATCCGGCGGCACCAGGTGATCCTGCTCGGCGAAGATGTTCAGCACTGGCATGTCGATCGCGAACAGATCCACCTCGCGCTCGCCGATCAGGATTCCGCCATTCAGGAAGCCATTGCCCTGGTAGAAATCCGTGATGAACTGTCGGAACAGTTCGCCCGGCTGGTCGGGCGAGTCGAAGATCCAGCGCTCCATGCGCAGGAAGTCCTCCAGCGCCTTCGGGTTGTCCATGATGTCGATCAGGCCGACGTACTTCTGCAGGAACAGGCGATACGGTTTCAGCGTCAGGTAGCACCAGTTCATCAGGTCGCCGGGTACGTTGCCCAGCGTGTCGATGAACTGATCGACATCGAGGTCGCGCGTCCAGTTCGACAGCATGTTGTCGTCGGTGTGGAAATCGACCGGCGTCACCATCGTCACCAGGTTGCGCACCTTGTCTGGATGCATCGAGGCATAGCACAGCGAGAACGCGCCACCCTGGCAGATGCCGAGCAGATTGATCGCGTCCATGTCGTGCGACCGACGCAGATGGTCGACGGCGCCATCGAGGAAGCCCTCGATGTAGTCCTCCAATGTCAGGAAACGATCGGAACCGTCCGGATAACCCCAGTCGATGATGTAGACGTCCTGCCCGGCCTCCAGCAGCGACTTCACGATGCTGCGGTCATCCTGCAGGTCGACCATGTACGGCCGGTTGACCAGCGCATAGCAGATCAGCAGCGGCACGCTGTTGCTCCCGCGCCTGGCAGCGCTGCCCTGGTAGCGATACAGCACCACCTTGCCATCGCGCCAGACTTCCTGCTTCGGCGTGCAGCCGACCGTGGCCGGTCCGATGGCCTGCAGGTTCTCGACAGCGGCCTTGAGCTTGCCGCTCAGCTTGTCCGCTTCCTGCTGCAGCGATTCCGCGGTGAAGTTCAGCGGTCCGAACATGTCTCACTTCCTCCTGCGCGCGGCTGCGGACTTGCGCGCCGGCTTTCTGGCGGGCGCCTTCGGCGTGGGCATGGCAGCTGCCCCGCGCTTGCCCGTGGCTTTCGTCACCTTTTTCTTTGCAGGACCACGCGCAGCCGTCTGCCTTGTCGCCTTGCCAGACGGGGTAGGTGTCGACACCGTCGTAGCCGCCTTCCTTCGCGCCGACTTCTTCGCGACGGGCTTCTTCGCCGCTGCGGTCGATGTCGATGCTTTCTTCGGGGCAGGCTTCTCGTCCTTCGCAGCGGCTTCCAGTGCTTCCAGACGTCGCGACAGACGCCGCACTTCTCGCTGCAGCTCGGTCACCTTGCGGTGCGAGCCGTCCACTTCACCGCGGGTCGGCATGCCCAGCTCGCGACACTGCTGCTCGATTTCACGCTGGATGCCTGCGCGCTGGCGCATCTGCGCGTTCACCAGGTCGCCGTAGACTTCGCGGAACTCGCCGGACAGCGCCACCTCGGCATAGCCCTGCTCGGCCGCATCGATCCAAAGATCAAACAGCCCTCGCGCGGTGTCGATCTGGCGACCCGGCTCGCTGCGTTCTGCCAGCAGGTCCTCGAAGATTGAAAATGCGCGCTCACCGCCCTTCGACAGCAGCGCGAAATAGCGCTGTTTGGCCTCCTCGACATCCAGGGAAGCCTTGGCCAATGCCTGCCAGCGTTCCTGCTGCTCGCGCGCGAAACCGAAAGCCGGCATCGACAGCAGCGGCTGCAGCAACCCGACCGCCGACGGCATCTGGCCGAGGCCATGCAGGCCCTGCGCACCGGCTCCGCTGGCCAGTTGGAACAGGCTGGCGAAGGGATTGGCGTCAGCCCCCTTGAGCATGCCCTTCCAGGCATCGGCGATGGCCGCTGGCGCTGCCTGCTGTCCCGCAAACTGTTCAGACAGCTGCTGCATCATCGACATCCAGCTGCCGGCCTGTTGGCTCAGCCGATCAGACGCCGACTCAACAGCATCATTGCCGCCACCCGCGAGCGACGACCACAAACCAGCAAGGCGCTGGAAACCCGGCACGTGCTCGGCCGCCGCGCCAGCACCGTGCCTTGCCTCGGAAAGACCATCCCAGAAGCGCTGCATCAGCGCCGAAACATCGCCAAACGGCGGCTTGCCCGAAGTGTCCATGAGTCCTCCATTCTGCGGCGCGGATGCTATCAGCTATGCCCTTGCGGAGCGATGTCGCCGTCATCGGAACCACATGACCATCGCGCTATCCCATAGCAGGCGCGGGCTGCTAGGCTTTTTGTCTGCCCCAAGCCGTGTGCCAACCCATGTCCAAGGACAAGTCCGAAGACCCGCTTGCGCCAGCCGCGCAAAACCAGCCGGCGATCCGGGCTGGCGCGCTGCCGCTGCCGCGCGACACGACGCCCACCTGGGAGGTGGAACTGCTGATCTCCGGCGTGGCGGTGTTTGCCATGCTTCAGCTGCCCGGATGGCTGGATGAACGGGTGTTCGCGCTGCGACCGCGCCTGTCCGAAACCTGGCTCTCGCCGCTGAACGTGCTGCACATGTACTTCGAAAGCGCCGCAGTGATTCTGGCGGTGACCTTCGTGCTGCACCTGCTCTTGCGGGCACACTGGATCGCGCTGGTCGGCATGCATTCGGTCTATCCGGACGGCATCCGCTGGGCCAACCTGAAGACGGGGCCGTGCGAGCTCGATCTTGCCGAGCAGCGCACGCCCGACGTGCCCACCGCCATCGAGCGGGCGGACAACCGTTCGACCAGCGTGTTCACCATCGGCGTGACCCTGGCGACGATCCTCGTGCAGATTGCCGTGGCCATCATGCTGGCCTACCCGCTGCTGGTTGCCGTCACCCACCTCGCAGGCTGGAAAGCAGACCCCGATGTGCTGATGCTGCTGTCGTCCTTGCCGCTGGTCTTGCCGTATCTGATCGCGCACCTGGTGGACCGCAGGATCGGTCATCAACTGCACGCCTCGGGCCGACCCGCGCAAGTGCTGAAAGCGATTTTCGGGCTGTATTCACGCATCGGTTTTGGCCGCAGCAACAATCCGGCGTTTGCCCTGATCAGCAGCCACAATGGCGAGCGCCGCCTGACGCTGCTGACGGTATTCCTGATTTTCGTGACGGTGCTGATGGTGACGATCAACATCCGCGTGTCGCGCAACCCGGAATCCGCAGGGAGCTACGCGCGGTTCCCCTTCGCCGCGAGCGGCGCGGACGATGCGCTGGACAATGCCCACTACGCCAACCGGCGCGACCCGCTGCGCGATGGGATCGCGCCGTACATCCAGAGCGACATGCCGACCGATGCCTACCTCCGACTGCTGGTCCCCTTCGACCCGATCCGGGACGGCACAGCCATGACCGCATGCCCACCTGCGGACGCCGACGGTACCGAGGAGCATCGCGACGCGGAAAGCACAGCGCGTCAACGCCGCGACCGGTTGCTGGCCTGCCTTGCGGCCCTGCATCCGGTCACGCTGGACGGAAGTCCCGTTCACGACCTCCGCTACGCCTCGAGTGCCGACGAAACCTCCAACCGGCCCGCATTGCAGGCCATGATCGATATCCGGCAACTGCCACCGGGCCGCCACGAACTGACGGTCGCGGTCCCGCTCGATCCGGACGCCGTCGAGGACGCCGGCAATCCGGAGCCAAACCCGCCGTACCGTATTCCCTTTTGGCGCTGACCACGGTGGCCATCGCCATGCAGCGGCGATTCGGCGTCCCGCGAGCAGGACGCCCGGATCGAAATCCGGAGGGTGCCGGAATCCGCGTTGCCGGCATCAGGCCGGTGATGGTGGTGGCGCGGCCGGCGGCGGC
>JAGRJX010000360.1 GCA_020442545.1 Lysobacterales bacterium | reverse complement strand
CCTCGGTGCGGAAGTCCTCGCGCCGATCCGACCATCGCAAGCCACCGCGTGCCACCGGGCCAAAACGCAGGTGGATACCCTCCACTCGCGGCCCGCAGACGAAAATTTCGCGATAGGGCCTCGGCTTGGGGAGGTCCGGCACCCGTGCCGAGTCGAGCTTGAAGCTGATGGCTTCCTGCGGTCGTCCGTCTCGCTCCTGGTAATAGCTGGTGCGCAGGGTGGCCCGGATCACGCTCATGAAACTGCGCAGGATGCGGTCCTCATCGAGGCTGGAGACATTGTCCAGCAAGCCGTACAGCGCCTTCACGGTCGCCTGTATCTGATTTTCCCGCGACTCGCCGCGATGTGATACCAGCTCTTCGATGACCTTCAGCGCCTGGCTGTCGCAGTTGCCGCAGCTGCGTAGCTGCCGGGTGGCCGACTTGCGATCATGGGCGCCGCCGGGAACGCCTTCCTCGCGCGCTGGATCGAAACGCGCTTCGAACAATTCCACCAGTAGCCGCGTGGCCAGCGGGTGCCGGTTCAGCGTCTCCTCCATATAGGACTGCGAGAACGGCGCTTCGGTCTGCAACAGGTACTTGCAATAGCCGCGAAGCATGCCGACCTGGCGCCAGTCCATCCCGGCACCAATGATCAGGCGATTGAAACCGTCGCTCTCCGTCTGGCCACGCCAGATGCGCTCGAACGCCTGCTCGAAGTTGGCGCGCACCGCGTCCACGTCAAGGTCTGCCACATCCGGCAGGTCAACCTCGAAATCCTGGATCCAGATTCGTTCGTCGCCGATCTGCATGCCGTACGGATGCTCGGAAAGCACTCGCAGGCCCATGTCCTCCATCATCGGCAGCGCACTGGACAGCGGAATCTGCTGGTCGTATCGGAACAGCTTGAAGTGCAGCGATTGTCCACCGCCGCGCCGCGAGCGGGTCAGCGACAGCCGCAGATCGTCCGCCCCCGTGATCTCCGCCGCGTTTTCCACGTCCACTGCGGCAACGCTGGGCGTGACTTCCTCGATGTAGCCCGGCGGCAGCGCGCGACCAAAACGCTGTGCCAGCTTGAGGCCGCGCTCTTCGCCATGACGCTGGATCAGGATGTCGCGAAGCTCGTCGTGCCAGTTGCGGACAATCTTCGCCAGCTTGGCCTCCAGCTCGTCCTGGTCGAAATCGACCACGTCGCCCGGCTTGGGCCGGATGATCAGGTGCAGCTGCGCCAGCGGTGAATCCGAAATCTGCACGTTGGTATCGAGGCGCTCGCCGCGAAGCGCGCGCTTCAGCATCGCCTCGATGCGCAGGCGGACATCGGTATTGAAGCGATCTCGCGGGATGTAGGCAATGCAGGAGAAAAAGCGCCCGTAGCGATCACGGCGGACAAAGAGCTTCGTGCGCGAGCGCTCCTGCAAACCGAGAATACCGATGGCCGTGCGGAACAGTTCTTCCTCACTGGACTGGAACAGCTCGTCGCGCGGGAGGGTTTCCAGAATGTGCCGCAGCGCCTTTCCGCTGTGGCCGTCCGCCGAAAAGCCGGAGCGGTCCATCACGTAGTTGAAGCGCTCGCGGACCAGTGGAATCTCCCACGGACGGCGGTTGTAGGCACTGGAGGTATACAGGCCGAGAAAGCGCTGCTCGGCGACCGGCACGCCCTGCTTGTCGAAGCAGAGGATGCCGATATAGTCCATGTAGCCGGCGCGGTGCACAGTCGCGCGTGCGTTGGTCTTGGTCAAAATCAACGCATCCACGGCACCTGACTGCGGCAGCTCGTGCGCGGCCAGGGAGCGGAGGCTGCGCGGCCGCGTGGTGATTCGCCCGTCGTGCAGGATGCCAAGCCCGGTCTCCGGCAGCGCCTTGAGCACCTCCTCGCCGTCCTCGCGCGCCACTTCGTATTCGCGATAGCCAAGGAAGGTGAAGTGGTCATCAGAAACCCACTCAAGGAATGCCTTTGCTTCGGCACGCCCGTCGGCATCAATGGGCAGTTCGCGCGCGTCGAGTTCGCCGATGATGGCCTTCATCTTGTCCTTCATCGACGACCAGTCGAGCACGCAGGCACGGACGTCGTGGAGCGCGGCCAGGATGCTCTCTTCGATGCGCTTGAGCTCCCTCGGCTCGGCCTGGCGGTCGATCTCCAGGTGCATCAGGGATTCCTGCTCGCCCTTCCCCCAACCCAGTACCATGCCACCGGCGTCGCGCTGGACCTTGATGACCGGGTGCACCATGGCGTGTAGCTGCAGGCCGCTCTGCGCGAGCGCCATGCCAACCGAATCGACCAGGAACGGCATGTCATCGTTGGCAACCTGGATGACCGTGTGACTGCTGTCCCAGCCGTCGCTATCCAGTTCCGGATTGAAGAGACGGATGCTCGGGGCGTCCAGCTTCCGCTGGCGCGAAAATTCCAGAAGACCGCTGATGATGGCCGCCCAGGTGGTCGCAGGCCGGGCCTGCAGATCATCTTCCGGGGTCCGCTTGAAAAACGCGTCGGCGAAGATCACGGCCTCCTTGTAGCGCGGGGCCGGCAAGCTGGCCTTCAGGGCGGAGAGAACATCTTCGGGAGTGGTCGCGTGGGAGGCGGCCGCGGCGGACTTGGCGCTCATCGGAAACGAGGTCTCGCTGGCTAGGGTCTGGACATGGAAACGCGCCGCTGGAACGGCGCGGGCGATATGTCGGAAATGTCCTGCAATTCTAAGCCCTGGCCGCCACTTCGGCCAGCGCTTCCAGCCCCCACGCTGGCGCCGCGTTCAGGTCAGCGAAGGGGCGTCCCGTTGCGGGCAATGACCCGCCACCGGACTTCCAGCGTGCTTGCGCAGATTTTCGGTGATCCCGGCGCACCGCAAGCGCTCCGTGCGCCGACGCCGGCGCATGGAGCGTGGAGACGCCGACCTCAGCGCAGCCCGGTCTCGTGGCGGGCAATGACCAGACGCTGGATTTCCGAGGTGCCTTCGTAGATCTCGGTGATCTTGGC
>JAGRJX010000073.1 GCA_020442545.1 Lysobacterales bacterium | reverse complement strand
CCTTCGTCTCGATCATGGAAGGCTGTTCCAAGTACTGCTCGTTCTGTGTGGTGCCCTACACCCGCGGCGAGGAAATCAGCCGTCCGTTCGACGACGTGCTCACCGAAGTGCTGCAGCTGGCCGCGCAGGGCGTGCGCGAGGTGAACCTGCTCGGCCAGAACGTCAATTCATACCGAGGACCAATGGCCGACAGCGACGAAGTCGCTGACCTGGCGCTGCTGATCCGCGCCATCGCCGAGATTCCGGAAATCGGTCGCATCCGCTTCACCACCTCGCATCCGGTGGAGTTTGGTGACGGTCTGATCGAAGCCTACCGCGACGTGCCAAAGCTGGCCGGCTACCTGCACCTGCCGGTACAGGCCGGTTCCGACCGCGTGCTAACCGCGATGAAGCGCGGCCACACGGCGCTGGAGTACAAGGCCAAGATCCGCCGCCTGCGCGAAGCGCGCCCGGGCATCTCGATCAGCTCGGACTTCATCGTCGGCTTCCCCGGCGAGACCGACGCCGACTTCGACAAGACCATGAAGCTGATCGACGACATCGGCTTCGACCAGAGCTTCTCCTTCATCTACTCGCGCCGTCCCGGCACGCCGGCCAGCAACCTCGACGACGACACGCCGGACACGGTCAAGAAGCAACGCCTGCAGCGCCTGCAGGCCGCCATCGACGAGGAAGCCACGCGCATCTCGCAGGGCATGGTCGGCAGCGTGCAGAGCGTGCTGGTGGAAGGCCCGTCGAAGAAGGACCCGAACGAACTCACCGGTCGCACCGAGAACATGCGCTTCGTCAATTTCGCCGCACCGGCACGACTGATCGGCCAGTTCGTCGACGTCGAAATCACCGCCGCGATGGCGAACTCGTTGCGTGGCCGCGTGGTGACCAAGGAAGTCGAAGCGGCTTGAGTCTCAACCCAATTCGACCGCCGCCGCGATTTGCCGGATGTCGAGAAACAGCGGCAGCGCACCACCGTGCAAGCCACCTTCGCGCAGACCATCGAGCGCCAGAAATCCCAGCTTTTCATAGAACGCCACGGCATCGGTCTTGGCGTCCACCACCACGCCCACGCAGCCGACCGTATCGCGCTGCGCCAGCGCCAAGCCGAACACATGCCGCAATAGGCATCGCCCCACGCCAACGCCCTGCGCGGCCCAATCCACGCCCAGCCGCGCGAGTCGCAACACCGGCAAGGGGTAGGCAGGAAGGCGGCGGCGCAAGACAGCAGATGGCATTGCGTCGCGTTCCAGACTCGCGGCGGCCACCGTGGCAAACCCGACAATGCGACCCTCAACCACGGCCACATAGGTCACCGCCAGCCTCAGCTTGAACTGGTTCTGCCCTGCGTAATGCTGGAAGAAACGATCCAGCGCTGGCTCGCCACAGGAAAAGTCACCGCGCTCGTCCTCCGACCGCAGGGGGCGGATCTCAATTTTCGTCACCACGCATCAATTCCCGCAGCGCAGCGCTGGGCTCCGAACGCGCCTGCAGCATCGTCGCCACGCGTCCGAAGGCGTCTCCGTCCACCACCATGCGGGAAGGAATAAACGCCTCATCCGGCAATTCACGCCGCGCCTGCATGAAGTAGAGCAATGCCTGTTCGACCACGAAATTCTTCTTCAGCCCAAGCTCCTGCGTGAAGCGGTCGAGCTGATCTTTTGTGGTGGCGGCAATCGTGGCCGAGACCTGAGTCTGGATAGTTGCCATGGCTGTAACTCCACGCCGATATCGAAAACCTGATTTTAGCATGGAAAAACTATGGAATGTCGCACCTGACTGGTGTTTGCTGCCAGACTCATGAATTACCCCCACCTTTTGCAGGTAGCTCCAGGCAGTATCAATAAGTGATCCAGCAAAGTAGCGCGCCCGGTGAACTTGCGTAGGATCAATCCCGGAACATCGCAACGGCGTTCCGGGAGCTTGATAACTCCCCACTTAGCGGTCGAGTGCGTCCGCTACGCACTCCCTAGCCCTCAACGGTCGGGGAGGCGTCGGCGCATATCCAGGGCGTCAGCCTAAAGGCCGGCGCGGCACTCTAAGTGGTGCTTATCTGTCACATCCCAGGCTGGTGTTGTTGTCCATGAAATGGCGCATTTCAGCGTCGTGGCTGACACTGATGATGTGGTCTATGGACGCTTAGAGTGCCAGAACCTTGCCGGAAGCGATCCATCGAACGCCATCAACAATGCCGATAGTTGGAAGTATTTCGCTGAGAACACGCCATTTCGTGGCGGCACGAATCCGGTTCGTGGTCGCATAGTCTCTCCGATCATTGCTCAGCTGCTGAGCAGCGACGATATTTTCAAGAACGGCTTCGAGCCACCAAGCCCATGACCTGCCTCCGTGACTTGCCCCGATCCACGACGGTGCGTATGCACGCTTGATGTTGCACAGGCAATCCTATGCGTTGCCCAGCCAAGCGTTCAATCGCCAAGGCGGATCAAAGTCTGCCAGCAAGCCGCACCAGAAAATCCATGCGTTCATGCAAGATGGCGATTATCAGCGCTGGCCCCTGATCGCGTGGCAGACAGAAAACGTAGTGATGCTGGCACTTCGCCATGCGCAGCGATGGGTGGATGTCGCTCAGGTCCCTGAAAGCGCCATCGCCTGCGACCAGGCTTTCGATGCCAGCCTCCAGTTGGAGCACGTAGTTCCGGACCTGCGCATCACCCCACTGTCGACGCGTGTAGCGGATGATCTCCCGAAGATCAGCTTCGGCAGCCGCTGACAGCACATAGCTGCTCAATCGCGGCGATCCGTCGCCAACTCGTCGTCGAGGATGTCCGCAACGCTCTTGCTGGACAGCTTGCCGGCCAACGCGTCGTCGATCCGGCTCTGCAGAAGCAGTTTCAACTCCTGCCAGGCCTTTTCGTCATCGGCCACACCCGGAAAAAGGCGCTCCAGCGCGTATTGCTTGATGGTCTTGCCCTGCAGCGCGGCCAGCGCCTTGAGGCTCTGATGCTGCTGGTCGGTGAGGTCGATGCTCAGTCGGCTCATACCTTGACTCCTTGGCGAACCACATTCCCACATTAGCACATCCGTGGTACTGCCGACGCCAGCCGGAGGACGCAGACAAGAGCATCAATCCAGCCGCTTGCGGAAACGCAGGATCGCCAGTGACATCACCACCAGTGTGAACACGCCGAGCGCGGCGGCGTCGATCCAGAGTTCGTGCAGCTGGGCGCCGCGTAGCATGATGCCGCGGATCAGGCGCACGAAGTGGGTCAGCGGCAATATCTCGGCCAGCCATTGCGCCGGTTTGGGCATGCCGGCGAAGGGGAACATGAATCCCGACAGCAGGATCGACGGCAGAAACACGAAGAAGGCCAGCTGCATGGCCTGCATCTGCGACTTCACGCCAGTCGAGATCAGCAGGCCAAGACCAAGGTTGGCGACGATCAACAGCAGCGCGGCGAGGTAGACGTCGACCACGCTGCCACGTATCGGCACGGCGAACAGCCACATGCCGAGCAGCAGCACGACGGTGGTCTGCACCAGGCCGATGCCGACATAGGGCAGCACCTTGCCAACCATCAGTTCGCCGCGACTCAAGGGCGTCGTGATCAGCATTTCGAGGTTGCCGCGTTCGCGTTCGCGCACGATGGCGACGGCGGTGAACAGCA
>JAGRJX010000359.1:2096-2423 GCA_020442545.1 Lysobacterales bacterium | reverse complement strand
TGCCTCGAAGCGGCGCTTGCCTCACTGCCGAATGCACCGGAACGTCTGCTGGCCGCCATGCGTCACGGCACGCTGGCCGGCGGCAAGCGCATGCGGCCGCTGCTGGCCTACGCCACCGGTCACGCGCTGGGCGTCGATGCTACGCGCATCGACCTTGCCGCCTGTGCCGTCGAACTGATCCACGCCTACTCGCTGATCCACGACGACCTGCCGGCGATGGACGACGACGCCCTGCGTCGCGGCCAGCCCACCGTGCATGTCGCGTTCGATGAAGCCACGGCGATTCTGGCGGGTGATGCCCTGCAGACGCTGGCGTTCCGGCAACTG
>JAGRJX010000359.1:0-2039 GCA_020442545.1 Lysobacterales bacterium | reverse complement strand
GCCGCCGGCGCTGCCGGCATGTGCGGTGGGCAAGCGATCGATCTCGATGCCACCGGCCAGACGCTTGCACTCGATGCGCTGCAGCGCATGCACGCCCTGAAAACCGGCGCGCTGATCCGCGCCGCCGTGCGCATGGGCGCGATCTGCGCCGAGGCCGACGAGGTGACACTGACGAATCTGGACGCCTTCGCCGCAGCCCTGGGACTGGGCTTCCAGATCCGCGATGACATCCTGGATGTCGAAGCCAGCTCGGCGGCCTTGGGCAAGACCGCCGGCAAGGATGCCGATGCCGACAAGGCGACCTATGTCAGCCTGCTGGGCCTGGATGGCTCGCGTGCGGCACTGGCTGCCGAGCACCAGCGCATGCGGGACAAGCTGTCGACGATGGCATTGCCCGACTCGCAGATGCAGCCCTTGTCCGATCTCGCCGACCTGACCGTGGCGCGTTCCAACTGACGCTCACACGATCACATCAGCACAAACAAAAACGGCGAGCCCGAAGGCCCGCCGTTTCGTGTTTCAAAGCCGGATTTGCGGCTATTTGATCAGGCGAATCGTCATCGGGTAGCGATACGCCGTGCCTTCATTCGCCTTGATGCCGGCAATGATCGTGAAGATCAGCGCAGCCAGGCCAACCAGCGGCAACAGCAGCAAGCCAATGACCACGAACATCAGAACGAAGCAGATCAACATCGCGATGGTGACGGTGATCTGGAAGTTGACCGCTTCCTTGCCCTGATCGTCGACGAAGGGCATTTCGTTCTTCTTGATCTGCCACATGATCAGCGGGCCGATCAGGTTGCCGAACGGAATGATGATCCCGCACAGCGCCGAGAGGTGCGTGAACATCGCAAACTGGCGCTGGTCCTGACTGATCTCTCCGGCAGCCGGCGCGGCAGGTGCTTCCGGCGGCGGCGGTGCGGCGTTGTTTTCTTCGCTCATTTCTCGTCTCCCTTGGGGTTGAAAGGCCCGACCGACACTGTCAAACAGGCGGCATGCACTGTCAAGAACGACGCCAGGGGCGGATTCGCGACAGACTCGGGAAACAGACGCTGGATACCGCCGGTTGTGACCGCGAACGCTCGTTCAGTCGGCTGCCACCGTCATCGCGCCCACCAGAATTGAACCGGTGCGGATGTGCGAGCGCGGATCGACATCCGCACCGATGGCCTCGATAGCCATGAACATGTCGCGCAGGTTGGCGGCCACGGTGATGCCGTCGACCGGGTGCGCGATCTCGCCGTTCTCCACCCAGAAACCGGCCGCGCCGCGCGAGTAGTCGCCGGTGATGCCGTTCACGCCCTGCCCCATCAATTCGGTCAGCAGCAGGCCGCTGCCCAACTGCCGGACCAGCTCGGCCTGCGTGGCGTCGCCGATGCTCAGTTCCAGGTTGTGCATGCCGCCGGCGTTGCCGGTACTTTCCAGACCCAGCTTGCGCGCCGAATAGCTGCCGAGCACGTAGCGATCCAGCCGTCCGTCGATCACCAATGGTCGATCCGCCGTCGCCACGCCTTCGGCATCGAAGTTGGCCGAACGATGACCGCGCGGCCGATGCGGGCGCTCGGTCATCTGCAGCCAGTCCGGAAACACCGCCTTGCCGCAGGCGTCCAGCAGGAAGGAGCTTCGCCGATACTGCGAGCTGCCGGCGACGGCGTTCAGGAAGTGGCCGACCAGCGAGCGCGCCAGCTCGGCGGAATACAGCACCGGGTAGCGGCCGGTGCAAATCGGGCGCGGATCGAGCCGCGCCAGCGCGCGTTCTGCCGCACGGCGGCCAATGCTTTCGGCGGAGATCATGTCATTCGCGGCCCGCGCGTGGTCGTACCAGTAGTCGCGCTGCATGGCGTCGCCACGGCCGGCAATCAGCGAGCAGCTGATGGTGTGGCTGGTGCCGCGCTCGACGCCGACAAAGCCGTGGCTGTTGGCGTAAGCGAAGGCACTGCCGCCACTGGACCAGTTGGTGCCATCGACATTCGTGATCCGCACGTCTTCGCGCCCGGCCGTTTCGCAGGCCAGCGCCGATTCGATGGCGTGATCGACAT
>JAGRJX010000072.1:1727-5578 GCA_020442545.1 Lysobacterales bacterium | reverse complement strand
GGATCGATGCCGCAATTCTTCAGCACGTTCGGATGCACCATGCCGCAGCCCAGCACCTCCAGCCAGCCGCTGCTGCCATCAGCGCGATCCCAGCGGATGTCCAGTTCGGCCGACGGCTCGGTGAAGGGAAAGTAGCTGGGACGGAAGCGCATCTCGAAGTCGCGCTCGAAGAAGGCGTTGACGAAGGTCTGCAGCGTGCCCTTGAGGTCGGCGAAGCTGGAGGTTTCATCAACCAGCAGTCCCTCAATCTGATGGAACATCGGCGTGTGGGTCTGATCGGAGTCCGAACGATAGACCTTGCCGGCGGCAATGATGCGCACCGGCGGCGTCTGCCCCTTCATCGCGCGGATCTGCACCGGCGAGGTATGGGTGCGCAGCAGGCGACTCGGACCGTTCTGCTCGGCATCGACGTAGAAGGTGTCGTGCATGGCGCGCGCCGGATGGTGCGGCGGGAAGTTCAGCGCCTCGAAATTGTGCCAGTCGTCCTCGATTTCCGGCCCTTCGGCCATCGAATAGCCAAGACGCGCGAAGATTTCGGTCATGCGCTCCAGCGCGCGACTGACCGGATGCAGGTTGCCGCGACCGCCATCGCGCCCGGGCAGAGTGACGTCGATGCGCTCGCTGCCGAGCCGCGCATTGAGACGCTCGGCTTCTAGCGTCGACTTGCGCGCCGCGATGGCATCCGTCAGTGCCTGCTTGACCACATTGATCTCGGCGCCCGCGGCCTTGCGCTGCTCCGGTTCCATCGCGCCCAGGCCTTTCAGCTGCGCGGTGATCACCCCCTGCTTGCCCAGTGCCCGGACGCGCACGGCATCCAGTGCGGCGAGGTCGGCAGCCGCAGCCACCTCGTCCAGCAACTGCGTCTTCAGGTCGCCAGTGTCACTCATTGCTCGCTCCATGCGGGGCCGCCGCGCAGGTCGCCCCGGCCCTGATTCATTCGGTTGGGAATCCCGGCAAGGACGCTTTCCGGACCCCGAAACGCACGTGGGGAAGGACATCAGCCCTTCCCCACGTGTGGTGTTGCGTGCCGCCGTGGCGGCCACCTTGTGGTGCGAACCAACCGTTGCCGGTTGATCCGTCAGGCCTGAAACATCAGGCCGACAGCGCGCCCCTGGCCTGCTCGGCCAGCTTGCCGAACGCCGCGGCATCGTGCACCGCGATGTCGGCCAGAACCTTGCGGTCCAGCGCAATATCGGCCTTCTTGAGGCCGTTCATAAATCGGCTGTAGCTCATGCCGTGAATGCGCGCCGCCGCGTTGATGCGAGTGATCCACAGCGAACGGAACTGGCGCTTCTTCTGCTTGCGGCCGATATACGCGTACTGGCCGGCCTTGGTGACGGCCTGCTTGGCGACGCGGAAGACCTTGCGACGGGCGTTGTAGTAGCCCTTCGCCATGCGCAGCACCTTCTTATGGCTGCGGCGGGCGATAACACCACGTTTGACTCGTGCCATCTCTCAATCCTCCCTTATGCGTACGGCATCATGCGCGCGACGCGACCAGCGTCTTCCTTGCGCACGTGATTGGGGGCACGCAGACCGCGCTTGCGCTTGGTCGACATCTTGGTGAGGATGTGGCTGCGAAAGGCGTGGCCGCACTTGAACTTGCCGGAAGCGGTCTTCCGGAAGCGCTTGGCCGCCGCCCGATTGGTTTTCATCTTGGGCATCGGATTTTCCCTGGTTGTGTTTTGTCACCTGATCAAGCGGTGGCTGCGCCACACTTTCCGTCCTGCTTGATCCTGCTTGTTGTTGCCCGGTTTTCCGGACTTTCGTGGAACCTCGCTTCGTGCAAGGCTCCGGAACTCTGGAGTCAGTCGCCGCTTCGCGGCTGTGAGTCAGCGGCTTCGCCGACGGAAAAGGCAGTCAGTTCTTGCTCTCGCTCTTACTGACTCTTGCTCTTACTGACCTTTCTCACAGCGCGCCAAAGGCGCGCGACTCACTCCCTCACTTCTTTTTGGGTGACAGCATCATCACCATCAACCGGCCTTCGAGGCGCGGCCGCTGTTCGACCGTCACTTCCTCGCCGAGTTCTTCCTCGACCCGCCGCGCCATCTGCAGACCCAGTTCCTGGTGGGCCATTTCGCGCCCGCGGAAACGGATCGTGATTTTCACCTTGTCGCCGTCTTCCAGAAAGCGCCGCGCATTGCGCAGCTTGACCTGGAAATCGCCGTCATCGGTGGTTGGACGAAACTTCAGCTCCTTGATTTCAACCAGCTTCTGTTTCTTCTTGGCCGCCTGGGCCTTCTTCTGCTGATCGAAACGGAATTTGCCGTAATCCATGATCCGGCAAACCGGCGGATCGGCATTTGGCTGGATCTCGACCAAGTCGAGCCCCGCTTCTTCCGCCATCCGCAGCGCGTCGTCGCGCTCCAGAACGCCAATGTTCTCGCCTTCGGCGTCGATCACCCGAACCCGCGGGACGCGGATCTCGGCGTTCTTGCGATCTCTCTTTTCGGTACTGATTCGCGCTTCCTCCAACCGGTGAAAAACGCAGCCATCCGGCCTCCTGCCCGATGCTGCCCGGAACGACGCGGCATGCCTGCCGTCCGTCCCGCCTGTCTGGCGAACACCGCCGAAGCGGCCCGCCGGGTCATCCTGACCCCGCTGTTATCCAACATGGCTCCGCCCTTCCGGAACGACGCCTTGAACCCCCAACAGGAACGGGCGGCCATCGCCGCCCGAACCGCCGCCGCAGGCAGAAAACCCTGCTACGACTTGTTATCCAGCTCCTGACGCAGCCGCGCGACCAGATCGGTCAGCGACAGACTTCCCAAGTCTTCCCCGCTGCGTGTGCGCACAGCCAGCGTCCCGCTTTCCATCTCGCGACCTCCGGCGACGAGCTGGTAGGGAACCTTCTGCAGGCTGTGTTCGCGGATTTTATAGCCGATTTTCTCGTTACGCAAATCCGACTCCACCCGGAAACCTTCATTTACAAGGGCTTGGGTCATTTCGCGGACGTAGCCGGCCTGCGCATCGGTGATGTTCATGATCACCAACTGAACGGGGGCCAGCCACAGCGGCATGGCGCCGGCATGGTGCTCGATCAGGATGCCGATGAAGCGCTCCATCGAGCCGACAATGGCCCGATGCAGCATCACCGGGTGCCGGCGGGCGCTGTGCTCGTCGACATACTCCGCGCCCAGACGCTCGGGCATCATGAAATCGACCTGCATGGTGCCCAGCTGCCAGGCGCGACCGATGGCGTCACGCAGGTGGTATTCGATCTTCGGACCGTAGAACGCGCCCTCGTCAGGCAGCTCCTCCCACTCGACACCACAGGCGCCCAGCGCGGCGCGCAGCGCGGCTTCGGCGCGATCCCAGACCTCGTCCGAGCCGAGGCGTTTTTCCGGTCGCAGTGCGATCTTGATGGCGATGTCCTTGAAGCCGAAGTCCTCATAGACCTTCAGGGCCTGCTGATGGAATGCCGCGACTTCGGACTCGATCTGGGACTCGGTGCAGAACACATGGCCATCGTCCTGCGTGAAGGCACGCACGCGCAGGATGCCGTGCAGCGCGCCCGATGGCTCGTCACGGTGACAGCCGCCGAACTCGCCGTAGCGGATCGGCAGGTCGCGGTAGCTGTGCAGTCCGGCGTTGTAGATCTGCACGTGGCCCGGGCAGTTCATCGGCTTGAGCGCGTACTCGCGCTTTTCCGACTCGGTGAAGAACATGTTGTCCTTGTAGTTGTCCCAGTGGCCCGACTTCTTCCACAGCGACACATCAAGGATCTGCGGGCCCTTCACTTCCTGGTAGCCGGACTCGCGATACACGCCGCGCATGTGCTGCTCCACCGACTGCCACAGCGACCAGCCCTTGGGATGCCAGAAGATCATGCCCGGCGCTTCTTCCTGCAT